>CANNLB010000550.1 GCA_947505565.1 Acidobacteriota bacterium
GGGCGGGTGCTTCGTGACCGTCTAGGCTTTGGTTGCCAGGCGTGGGGTGGGGGAGGGCCGCTGAGACAAGGGCGGGGCTGGCGAGGCGGGTAAAACGTAGGGCTGAATTGTGAAACAATCCAGGGCATGTGGGCATGCAGTAGAATTCTGGCCTTGTGTTACACAGGCATAGCGTTGGCGCAGTCGCCGACACTTGACCATTTCGAAGTGAAGATTCGTCCGGTTTTGGTGGCGCGGTGTTACGGCTGCCACAGCGCGGGCGCGGCCGCGGTTCAGGGCGGATTGCGGCTGGATTCGGCGGCGGCGATGCAGCGGGGCGGGAACTCGGGGCCGGTGCTGGTGGCGGGTGATGTGGATGCCAGTGTGCTGATCCGGTCGATTCGGCGGACGGACAAAAGTTTGCAGATGCCGCCGGGGCCGGGGTTGAGCAAAGAGGTGGTGGCGGACTTTGAGAAGTGGGTGAAGGACGGGGCGGTGATGCCGGTGGACGCGGTGCCGACGCGGGCCAAGGCGGGGAAGACGCTGTGGTCACTGCAGAAGCCGGTGCGGCAGCCGGGTAGCATTGATGATTTTGTGATGAAGAGCCTAGCCGAGAAGGGGTTGGCGATGTCGGCACAAGCGGACCGGCGGACGTTGATCCGGCGGGTGAGTTTGGATTTGACGGGCTTGGCCCCGACGTCGAGTGAGACGGAGGCATTTGTGGCGGATCGTTCACCGGATGCTTATGGCACGTTGGTGGATCGGTTGTTGGCTTCTCCGCACTATGGGGAACGATGGGGGCGGCATTGGCTGGATGTGGCGCGGTATGCGGACTCGGTGAATGATTCAGTGAATGCGGGGCAGCGGTATCCGTGGTCGTACACTTACCGGGATTGGGTAATTTCGGCGTTGAACGCGGACATGCCGTACGACCAGTTTGTGTTGTATCAATTGGCGGCGGATCGGGTGCCGCACGTAGATAAGAAGCACTTGGCGGCTCTGGGGTTTATTCGGCTGGGGCGCGAATTTCCGAAGAGCGTGCCGGAGACGGTGGACGACCGGATCGACGCGGCGACACGGGGAATGTTGGGATTGACGGTGGCGTGCGCGCGGTGCCACGACCATAAGTACGACCCGATTCCGACGAAGGATTACTACTCGCTCTACTCGATTTTTTCGAACTTGCGGGAGCCGGAGCAGTTGCCGGTGATCGGGACAGGCTCGGAGGGAGCTGAGTATGGGGCGAGGCTCGCGAAGATTCGGGCGGCGCAAGAAGAGTATCGGAAGCGGCGGCATGCCGAGATGGTGGCTTTCTTTCAGACGCAGGATGCGGAGTATCAGAGGGCGACGGTGGACGCCAAGGGGTTGTCGAATCCGGAGATTGAAGAATTGGTGCGGCAGCGGCAGTTGAACCTACATGTTTTGAATCGTTGGCGGAAGGGGATTCCGAATCCTTCGGCGGTTCCGTTGGCGGAGTTTGAACAGATCTATACCGAAGGGGACAGCAACAATACGCGGGCGCTGCGGGTGCGGTACAACACGATGTTGGCCCAAGCGGCTTACGACGGGGCGGTGCCGCGGGCGATGGCGATTGAAGATGTGCCGGAGCGGGTGGCGGCGCATGTGTTTGTTCGAGGCAATGCGAACAACCCGGGCGCGCTAACGCCGCCGCATGCACTGACGTGTTTGGGTGGGGGCGAGGACAAGGCTTTTCAGGAGGGGTCGGGGCGATTAGAGTTCGCGCGATCGGTGGTGGATAAGGGGAATCCGCTGACGGCGCGGGTGATCGTGAATCGGGTGTGGATGCACCACTTCGGGATGGGCTTGGTGCCGACGCCGAGCGATTTTGGGTTTCGCGGGGATCTGCCGTCGCATCCGGAGCTTTTGGATTCGCTGGCGGTGGAGTTGATGGAGAACGGGTGGTCGCTGAAAAAGCTGCATCGCCGGATTTTGACGTCGGCGGTATATCGGCAGGGGAGCGGGCACAATGAGGCTGCGCGGGCGGTGGACCCGGAGAATCGGCTGCTGTGGCGGATGAATCGGCGGCGGCTGGAGATTGAGAGCCTGCGGGATAACATGCTGTTGGCGGCGGGGAAGTTAGACAAGAGCGTCGGTGGTTTGCCGTTTTCGCTTTCGGCGTTGCCGTCGTCGGGGCGGCGGTCGGTGTATGGTTTTGTCGAACGGGGCAGGATTCCGGCGCTGTTGAGCGCGTTTGATTTTTCGTCGCCGGACCAGCATGCGCCGCTGCGGTTTGTGACGACGGTGCCGCAGCAGGCGCTGTTCTTTTTGAACAGTCCGTTTGTGATGGAGCAGGCGGTGCGGGCGGCGGGTGGGGTGAAGGGCCGGGAGGCTTCCGATCAGGTCGTGGAGCTGTACCGCTCGATTTTAGGCAGGAGCCCAGCGGCGGGCGAGTTGGCGGCAGGAGTTCGGTTTGTGGGTGGGGACACGGAGAAGCTGGCGGCGGCAGAGGTAGGCGCTTGGGAGTATGGGGTGATGGATGGCGGCAGGTTCAGGGCGTTTCCGATTTACAACGCGGACCGTTGGCAAGGCGGCTACGCTTCGCCGGCAGGAGTATTCAGCAAGGCGTTTCTGCGGGCGACGGGCGGCGAGCCGGGGGATTCGACGGCCGTGACGCGGCGGTGGGTGAGTCCGGTGACGGGGGCGATTTCTATTGACGGCACGCTGCGGCATAACCAGGGGGCGGTGCCGTATGGGGACGGGGTGAGAGGGCGGGTGGTTTCTTCCCGGCAAGGGGAGCTCGCGAGTTGGGTGGTGAACGGATCCTCGGCGGAGACGAAGATGGGCGGGGTCAAAGTGGAAAAGGGCGAGACGCTGGATTTTATTGTGGATCCGCGGAAAGACCCGGAGAGCGACGGCTTCAACTGGGCACCGACCGTGAAAGCGGGGGACCGCAGTTGGAGCGCGAAGGATGATTATGCGGGCCCGCCCGCGGCGCGGCCGAACGTGCTGGCGCGGCTGGCGCATGTG
Source organism: Acidobacteriota bacterium (assembly GCA_947505565.1). GTDB lineage: Bacteria > Acidobacteriota > Terriglobia > Bryobacterales > Bryobacteraceae. The sequence continues at coordinate 2,968 of CANNLB010000550.1, forward strand.
TTGTTCCAAACTAACGAATTTGCTTTTGTCGAATGAAACCCAACGAATTTCTACTTACTCGCCGCGAGATGCTGACCCGATGCGGGATGGGGATGGGGGCGCTGGCTCTGACGTCCGAGTTGCAGGGAGCGAAGCGGCCGCCGCTGCCGTTCAAAGCCAAGCGGGTGCTGCATCTGTTTATGAACGGTGGCGTTTCGCACGTCGACACGTTTGACCCGAAACCGCAGTTGACGAAGTTTGGCGGGAAGCCGATTCCGATTACGCTGAAGACCGAGCGGCGGACGGGGTCGGCGTTTGCTTCGCCATTTTCGTTTAAGCCGTACGGGAAGAGCGGGATTGAGGTGAGCGAGATTTTCTCGAACGTCGGGGAGTGCGTGGATGACCTGTGCGTGATCCGTTCGATGCATACGGACATTCCGAATCATGAGCCTTCGCTGATGATGTTGAACTGCGGCGATGTGCGGCAGGTGCGGCCGAGCTTTGGATCG
>CANNLB010000551.1 GCA_947505565.1 Acidobacteriota bacterium
GGTGGCGCTGAACGACCCCAGCTCTGAGGTCGCCCCCGAATACTGGACTTGGCAAGCGACGACCAAGGTGGGCACGACTCTTCGCGGACAACGCCTGAATGAAGATACGTTTTCTCTTCAAATCCTCGACCGCGCGGGCCGTCTCCGCTCGGTAGTGAAAGCCGAACTCCAGTCTCAATCTCTCGACCACGCCTCACCCATGCCTTCCTTCCGCGAAACACTCAGCGACGCGCAACGCGTCGATCTGATCGCTTACCTGACGACGCTCCAGGGAGCTGCGCGATGAAAGGCTTACTGCTGTTTGTGCTTTTCGGCGCCGTCCTCCGTGCTCAGGACGCCAACTGGACGACGTATCATGGCAACCCCGCCAGCCATCACCACAGCTCGCTGACGCAGATTACCCCGGCAAACGCGGCGAACCTGGAGCTGAAGTGGTCCTTTCAAGCCCAGTCTCTCGAAAAATTTGAGGTTACGCCGCTCATCGTCGACGGGGTCATGTACATCACCGAGGCCCCTAACACCGTCATCGCCCTCGATGCTGCCACCGGGCGCGAATTCTGGATTTATGAGCACAAGAACCCGGATGTTACTTACCCCTGCTGCGGCAAAGTCAATCGCGGCCTAGCGATCCACGGTAACACTCTGTTCATGGGGACCCTGGACGGCAAGTTACTCGCTATTGACGCGGTGACCGGCCAACTGCGCTGGCAGAAAATGGTTGTCGATTTCAAACAAGGTTACGCTTTGACCCACGCTCCCCTGATTATTAAAGATAAAGTTTTGATCGGCACCGCCGGCGGTGAACTGGGGATTCGCGGTTTCCTGGCCGCGTATAATGTCGCCGACGGCAAGGAGATCTGGAAATTCAAGACCATTCCCGAACCTGGTGAACCCGGTAATGAAACCTGGGGGGGCGACTCCTGGAAGCACGGCGGCGGGCCGATCTGGCTCACCGGTTCCTACGATCCGGTTCTCAATCTAACTTACTGGGGCGTCGGTAATCCCGGACCCGACTGGAACGCGAAAGTCCGCCCCGGTGATAACCTGTATACCAGTTCGGTCATTGCGCTCGATGCCGATAGCGGCAAACTGAAATGGCACTTTCAATTCACCCCCCACGACGAATGGGACTGGGACGCGGTGCAGACGCCGGTGCTGGTCGATCGCCTGTTCCGCGGACGGATGCGGCCGCTGATGTTGTGGGCCAATCGCAACGGTTTCTTTTACATACTCGACCGTAAAACGGGCGAGTTTTTGCAAGGCACGCCGTTCGTGAAGCTCGACTGGGCGACTGGGCTCGACGATAAAGGGCGTCCGATGCGGGTACCGGGCAAGGTTCCGAGCCCAGAGGGCACGGTGATTTTCCCTGGGGTTCAGGGCGGCACTAACTGGTTTGCGCCGTCTTACAGCCCCAAAACGGATTTGTTCTATCTCAATGTTTGGGATGACTATTCCGGGATCTTTTTCTCGTGGAACCAGGAGTTTGAATTGGGGAAATGGTATTCTGGCGGGGGCATCAAAGCGGCGGTTCAATCCACGCGACGGGATCGCTTGGCACGCCGGGATCCCCAGTCCGGCTATGGTGCCGTCCGCGCCCTCAACCCTTCCACCGGCGCGAAGGTTTGGGAGTATAAAATGGCTGATGTTAGCGACGGCGGGATCGTAACGACGGCTTCGAACGTTCTCTTCTCCGGTAACCGCGAAGGCCACTTCTTCGCTCTGGATGCGACCAGCGGCAAGCTGCTTTGGAACGTGTATCTGGGCGGGCAAACCGCCGCTTCGCCGGTTACCTATTTGGTCAACGGGAAGCAGCGGGTGACGATAGCGGTTGGTCACACGCTCTACACATTTGGCTTGCGTAATTAGCGACTGAGTCACGGGAGTTTTGCGGGAGTCGGGGTCTGTTCGTGCACCGCCCGGGCCAACCCGTAGATGTCGGATCCGTGCTCGGTTCGCTCGGCCGGGATCGACGGGGGAGGCTTCCAGCGCAGCTACGGAGGCGGCAACACGGTTTCTGTATTCGAGGCTTAACTGGTCGAAGGAGAGAAATAGTTGTTCTCGCCGCGCAGCGAAATCCAAACAGGCAGCCGGGGAGAGTTCGAGATAGTCGGCGAGGGCTGGGTGGTGTGTGCAGGGTAGCGGTGCCCGTAGTCGGTGAGATCGTAAACGTTGATGGGACTTGCGACGGTGGGTGGAGCGGTAAACCTATATTCGCAGGGCCCGCGCAGGCGAGGGCGATGAGTGTTTTGTCTCACAACGATGCCGTGGAGTGGGGAGAGATTGGAGGCGGAGAGGCGTTCCCCGATGGGCGGTAACGGCTTCGGCGATGCGAAGTCCGCAGGCTTGGGGGGCGAGGACGGGTGGGCGTTCCTTGTCGTAAAGTTTGCTCTACACTTGGTGAGCTCTCTTCGACTGCTGATCAAACCAGGCCCACAAAAGCGAAAAGGGCGAGGCCGAGGCCACACCCTTTTCGCTTGCAGTTCCAGGAGAACCGAACTTACTTTTTTTTCGGAGCTGCCTTCTTTGCCGCGCCGCCAGCCTTCTTGGCGGCGGGAGCCGCGCCCGCCACACCCGGCGTGGGCCAGCCGGCGACCTGCGCACGTTCCGCTTCGACGGTCAGGTTGAACGGATCGGAGGTGAACTCCTTGCCGGTGCCTTCAAACTCGATCTCGATGCCTAAGTCCGCTTTGCCCTTGAACGCCGCACCCTCTTCGAGGATGATCGTAATTTCGGGGGTGGTCGCGTCCGAGACCCCAATAACGAGCTTCTTTGGGTTGAGGGCGGGTTCGAACGAGACTAATTTGCCCTTCAACTTCGGGACGCCCGCGCCTTTCAAACTCTTCTCAAAGTTGTCGACAGCGGATGGACCGGTCATTTCCTGCTTCAACTGTACCCACAGAGCGAGCTGCGGATTGCTCTTTTTCAAATCTTCAAGCTGTGCGATGTCTTCCTGCTGCTTGGTCTGAATAGCGAAGTCGGCGGGAGCATACGGGGTGGCGGCCGCGTTGGCCATCAGCTTATCGAGGCCTTTTTTGTCGCCACGATACTGCGGATAGACGCGGTTGAGATAGTCGCACACCGCTTTCTTGTTGGCAGCGGGGAGTTCGCCGGCCCCGCTGAGGGCGCAAGCGCGAGCCACTTGCCAAAGAGCTTCAGGCCGCCGTTCGACTTTATTCTGGCCAATGATGGCCGCACCAAGCTTGTAGGCGGCTTCGGCGTTGGCGGGGTTGAAGTCAATGAACTTGCGGAGCGTCGCTTCGATGGTCGTCGGATTTTTTGAAGCGGTCGAGGCGTACATGATCGTCGCCCAAGCGGTGTTTTGTACGTCGCCCTTCTGTTTGTTCCAGGCCGCGGCGTCGACACCGGAGGGCTTTTTGGCGTCAGCGAAGTATTCGCCGATGCCGCTGAGCAGCTGGTTGGCAGCCTTCTCACCTTCGGCGAGGGCGGCGGGGT
>CANNLB010000552.1 GCA_947505565.1 Acidobacteriota bacterium
TCCCATGTCTGCCTGCTGAACAACGACATGGTGCTAGAACCCGGATTCTTCTCCGCCCTCCGCCACGCCTTTGATCGCGTGCCCAATCTGTTCGGCGCTACGGCCCAAATCTTCTTCCCCCCAGGCAAACGCCGCGAAGAAACCGGCAAAGCGATGTACTTCCCCGCAGCCGTCGACCACCTCCCGCTCCGCTGCGTCGACCCTCTGGAAGGCGAGGATCTCACCTGGGTCCTCTACGGCTCTGGCGGCTGCACCCTCTACGATACCGGCAGGCTACGGGCCCTCGGAGGATTTAACGAAACGTTCGCCCCCGCCTACGTCGAAGACCTCGACATCGGTTATCGAGCCTGGCTGCAGGGCTGGCCGAGCGTCTTCGTCGCGGGCGCCAAAGTCGAGCATCGGCACCGGTCCACAACCGCCAAAGTGTTCACTCCGTTTGAACTCGCCTGCGCCGTCGAACGGAACTATCTCCGCTTCGTCCTCACCGCCACCGGCGCACACTTCCCGGCCCTCTGGGACGCCGCGCTCCGCCAACTGAACCATCAAGCCGCCCGCCAGGAACCCGCCCAAAGCGCCGAACTTGTCCTCGACCAAGCCTGGCGGATGGCGTTGACGAAACGAACCCAGCAGCCAACCCAAGTCGACGAGCAAGAACTCTTGGCCCTCAATAGCGGCACCGTTGCCGTGTTCCCTGGGCTGGTAACGGACGAAACGAAGCCAATCCTGATCATCGCCACCCCCTATCTCCCCTTTCCCCTTTCCCACGGCGGGGCGGTGCGAATGTTCAATCTCATGCGCGAAGCGGCGAAAACGAACCGCCAGGTATTGCTCGCCTTCGTCGACGAATTGGCAACGCCCCCACCCGAATTGCTGGCTATCTGCGCCGAAGTCGTACTCGTCCAGCGCATAGGGTCTCACCTCCGGACCAGCGCACTCCGCCCGGACGTCGTCGAAGATTTTGACCGGCCCGACTTCCGCGCCAGCTTAAAGTGGAGCATCAATAAATGGTCGCCACAGATTGTCCAGCTTGAGTTTACGCAGATGGCCCTCTACGCCAAAGACTGCGCCCCCGCCCGCACCATCCTCGTCGAGCACGACATCACCATCGACCTCTACGCGCAACTCCTCCAACACCGCGAAGACTGGGAAACGCGGCGCCAGTTCGAGCAATGGGTTCGTTTCGAACAACAGGCCTGGCAGGGCGTGGACGCGATCGCCGTCATGAGCGAGAAGGACCACCGGCGCATCGGAAAAGCCTCCGCCGTCGTCATTCGAAACGGAGTCGACCTCGATCGCTTCCAACCCATCAACGCCGAGCCCGACGCTCGACGCCTTCTCTTCATCGGTTCCTTCGCCCATCTGCCGAACGTCTTGGCCCTCGAGTTCTTCCTGCGCGAGGTATGGCCGTTACTCCATGGCGTAACCCTCCACATCATCGCGGGAAAAAACCACGAACGGTTCATGGCCGGCCGAACGTTCGAAGCACCCGGCATCGAACTCGACGGGTTCGTCTCCGACGTGCGCGGAGCCTACGCCCGTTCCGCCCTCGTCCTGGCCCCGCTGGTCGCCTCGGCCGGAACCAACATCAAAGTGATGGAAGCCATGGCGATGCAAAAGGTGGTGGTCGCCACCCCCGCCGGAATCAACGGGCTCGACCTCACCGACGGAGTCGACGTCATCGTCCGCCAGACCGGGAACGAAATGGCCCGCGCAATCGAAGAACTTCTAGCCAACCCTGGCCATCGCAAGGTAATGGAACAAGCCGCGCGACGGACGGCCGAGCAACGCTACGGCTGGGACCGTATCGGCGAAGAGCAAGCAGCGGTATACCATAGACTGAGAGATTCTTATGTCGCAAAAGTTATCTGATATCGGATTGGTTGGGCTCGCTGTAATGGGCCAGAACCTCGCATTAAATATTGCCGATCACGGCTTCCAGATTTCGGTATATAACCGGACTACCGAGACGATGGAGAAGTTCGTCGCCGAGAACCCGAACACGCCCGGCGGCGTCGTCGGCGAAGCGACCCTCGAAGGCTTTATCGGCTCCCTCGCCAAGCCCCGAAAGATCATTATCCTCGTCAAGGCCGGTGGACCCACCGACGCCGTGATCAGCTCCCTAGTGCCGCTGCTGGACCAGAACGACATCATCATCGATGGCGGAAATGCCCTCTGGACCGATACCATCCGACGCGAAAAAGAGCTTTCGGCCAAGGGCCTCCGCTTTGTCGGCTCTGGCGTCTCCGGCGGCGAAGAAGGCGCACGGTTCGGTCCGTCACTGATGCCCGGCGGCGATCTATCCAGCTTCGAGGAAATCAAACCGATTTGGGAAGCGATTGCGGCCAAAGTTGACGCAACCACCGGCAAGCCCTTGATGGGCGCCACCCCGGGCCATCCCATCTCCGGCGGCGTGCCGTGCACCACCTACATCGGTCCCAACGGTGCCGGCCACTACGTCAAAATGGTCCACAACGGTATCGAGTACGGCGACATGCAGATGATCTGCGAAGCCTATGCCATCCTGACCCAGTTAGGCGGGCTAGACCCGGCTGAGTGCAGCGCCGTTTTCGCCGACTGGAACAAAGGAGTCCTCGACAGCTTCCTGATCGAAATCACCGCCGATATCCTCCAACAGACCGACCCGATGAAGGGCGGTCCCTTCGTCGACATCGTCCTCGATACCGCCGGCCAAAAGGGCACCGGCAAGTGGACCAGCGTCAACGCCCTCGACATGGGTGTCCCGGCCCCCACCGTCGCCGAGGCCGTCTTCGCCCGCTGCTTGTCCGCCGTCAAAGAAGAACGCGTCGCCGCCTCGGCCGTCTTGCAAGGGCCTGGAAAGACCTACTCCGGCGGCCAGCAGCAGCTCATTCAGATGGTGCACGATGCTCTCTACCTGTCGAAAATCTGCTCCTACGCCCAGGGCTTCCAACTCATGCGGACCGCCCAAGCCGAGTATAAATGGACGTTGAATTTTGGTGACATCGCCCGCATCTGGCGCGGCGGCTGTATCATCCGGGCCGGATTTCTCCAAAAGATTACCGAAGCCTATGAGCTGAATCCAAACCTGGCCAACCTCCTGCTCGATCCCTACTTCACCGCCGAAGTCCATCGGTGCCAAGCCAATTGGCGGACCGTGATCGCCCTGGCCGCCACCCACGGCGTCAGCGCTCCCACCTTCTTCTCGGCCTTGTCATATTTTGACGGTTACCGCTCCGCCCGGCTCCCGGCCAACCTGCTGCAGGCCCAGCGCGACTACTTCGGTGCCCACACCTACGAACGGACCGACTTCCCCCGCGGGAAGTTCTTCCACCTCGACTGGCCCGAACCCGGCCGCCCGCAAATCGAGGTATGAACCTCGCTCAGTACGCCGCCTTCTATCGCGACCATCTGACCAACTCTGTGCTCCCCTTCTGGCTCAACCACACGCTGGACCGGG
>CANNLB010000553.1 GCA_947505565.1 Acidobacteriota bacterium
CTGTTCCGGTCGAAGACGGCCGTGGCCGGGAGCGCTCCGGACCCGAACGACTACAAGCCGGTCGCTGATTTTCTGTGGGACATTTTTGGCGAAGATTATCTGATCTTCGCGGGGCGGAACAAAACGGTGATCAAGATCCTGCGGAGCTACTTTCAGGCGAAGAGTCCGGCGGCGGCGGAGAAGTATTTTTGGAAGAACTCAATCCCGGCGTTTCGGTGGATTCGCCGGGATCCGGGGCAGCCGCAACTGTAGAACAACAGCGTGAGGTCGCTGGGATTCGATCACGAGCAGAGTCGGCGATGGAACAGCTCGAGAGCTTGGGCCAGGCACTGCGCGGCTAAAGCCGGATCGTAACGTGGGCCTTCATCGCGCAGGAACGCGTGGGCCCCGTTCACTTCGTGCCAAGTGAAGTTCAGGCCGGCTTCGTCGAGGCGAGCCCGAATTCTGGTACGGCCCTCCAAGGGAACATGAGGATCCTGCCGGCCCCAGAAGAGCAGGAGTTCGCCCGTTATCTCGGCGGCGCGGGCCAGGGTGTCATCGCTCTTGCCCTGGCCAAGGGTGCCGGTGTGGATGTCGGTGGCATAGAAACAGACGGTGGCCGCAACATCCGGTTGCATCGCCGCCCGGAAGGCCAGGTGGCCGCCGAGGCAGATGCCGAGGACGCCGAGTTTACCCGAGCAGGCGGGCATCGACTTCAAGTGATCGAGCACCGCGCGCGCATCGGCGTCGTAGGAGCTCAGTTCCTTCGCGTACTTGTCGTGATTGCCTTGGTCGGCACCGGCCTGGTCATAGGCGAGCACGGCGCCGGCCGGCTCCAACTCGTGGTAGATCTCTGGCACCGCCACGATGTATCCGTGCCCAGCGAGGAACGAAGCTGTGCGGCGAATGGGGCCGGTAAGCTGAAAAATCTCAGAGTAGAGGACGAGGCCGGGATAGCGCCCTTCCGCCACAGGACGGAAGACGTAGGTTCGCATGGGCCCGGTAGGGGTAGCAATTTCGGCGACTTCGTTGCTGTGAAGGATCATGCACTTCAGCTTACCGGGTGGGAGCGGGGCCGAATTGCGGATCGAAGCCAGTGACTGTAGTGATATAGAGCACTCGGCCGCAGTTCTCGCAGGTCATGAACGGTTGCGAAGCTCGCAATTCCTGCCACAACTGGAGACGGATTTCCATGTAGCAGGACTGGCACTGGGAGTTGACGGCTTCGGCGGCGACGATGCCGTTCTTGTGCTTGCGGCGGAGGCGCTCATAGAGCGAGGCAACCGTCGGCTCCAGGGTCTTCAGTGTCGCTTGGCGTTGCTCTTCGAGAGTAGCCATTTCGGCCTTGCCGGCCTTGTGGCGCGTGAGGGCTTGGGTGCGCTCGAGTTCGAACGTCTTCTGCATTTCGAGGAGCCGGACTTTGGCCGCTTGGACATCGCCGCGCAGTTGCTCTTCTTCCATCAGCAGTTCGAGCTCGCGCTCTTCGGCCTTGACGATTTCGGACTCGGCCCAGGTGATTTCATGCTCGAAGGCTTGCGACTGAGTCTGGGTCTGCGCCTCGTTCAACTGCTTCTTGAGCTTGATGATTTTGGACTTGTGCAGTTCGACGCTGCCTTCGAGCTTGCGACGCTCGGTCTCGTCGGCCTTCAGGCTGGCCTGGAGCGATTCGAGATGTTTGCCGTGGGCGGCACCGTCCTTCGTGAGGGCGTCGAGGCGCTTGGGGAGTTCGAGCAGTTCCGCCGTGAGGCGGGCAAGAGACTGGTCGAAATCCTGCAGACGGATTAGCGCTTGGACTTCAGGTTGCATATTCTTTAGCGGAGTCTAGCACGCAGGCGAGCCAAGGGACGTTCGAGGGCTTCGGCGGCGAGTTCCATTTCCTCGACTTTGAGTAGGCGGCAGGCAAAGTAATAGACCGCGAGGCCAACGGGAATGGAGACGGCGAGGTCGACGAGATAGCGCGGTTGACCGGCCGGGAGTTGCTGGCCGACAGCCCAGGTGGTGGCGGAAACGGCGGCGAACAGGACGGCGGCGGCGGCGACGATTTTGCCTACGCTCGCGAGGAGCGCGCGGCCGTAGATGCCGGTGATGCGGGTCTTCAGGATGGTCAGTAGGATGAGGCTGCCGGTGATCGCAACGGCGGAGGTGGAGAGGGCGAGGCCGGCTAGGCCGAAGCCGGTTTGGGTGGTCATCGTAGCGACCACGGCGTAGTTGATGCCGATGGAGCCGAGGCTAACGAACATGGGCGTACGCGCGTCCTTGAGGGCGTAGAAGGCGGGGACGAGGACCTTGAGGGCGCTGTAGCCGGCGAGGCCGATGGCGAACCAGCCGAGGGCGAGGGCCGTCTGATGGGTGTCGATTGCGTTGAATTCGCCGCGCTCGAAGAGGGCCCCGATGATGGACGGGCCGAGAACGAAGAGGCCGACGGAGGAAGGGATCGTCAGCAGGAAAACCAGGCCTAGCGAGCGGGAGAGGGTGCGGCGGAAATCGTCCATGTCGCCACGGGCGGCGCTGCGGGAGATGGCCGGTAAAGTGGCTCCGCCAATGGCGACGCCGAACAAGCCGAGGGGTAGTTGCATGAGGCGGAAGGCGTAGCCGAGCCAGCTCATGCCGCCGTTGATCTCGGAAGCGAAGCTTGTGTTCACCATGACGTTGATTTGGACGGCGGCGCTGCCGAGGATGGCGGGGCCCATGAGGCGGAGGATTTGGCGAAGGCCGGGGTGGGACCAGTCGATCGCCGCGCGATAGACGAAGCCGCTGCGGACCAGCGAGGGAATTTGGGACCCGAGTTGAATGAACCCGCCGGTGAGGACTCCCCAGGCCATGCCTTCGATGGGCGGGATGCCGAGATAGGGGCCGGCGAGGAGGCCGAGACTCAGGCCGACGGCGAGGGAGCCAACGTTGAACAGCGACGAGGAGAGCGCGGGCAGGGCGAACTGGTTGCAGGCATTGAGGATTCCCATCGACTGCGCGGCCAAGGCGACCAGAAGCAGGAACGGGCACATAATCCGCGTGAGGCGGACGGCGAGTTCGTGCTTGCCTTCGAGTTGGCGGAAGCCGGGGGCGAGGAGGTCCACCATTTGCGGGGCGAATATCATACCGACGACGCAGAGCAGGCCGACGACGATGATGATGGCGGTGGCGACCAAATTGGCCAGGTGGACGGCTTCTTCCTTCGATTGCTTTTGCAGCGCGTCGACGAAGGTGGGGACGAAGGCGGAGCTGAGGGCACCCTCGGCGAAAAGGTCCCGGGTGAGGTTGGGGATGCGGAAGCCGAGAATGTAGGCGTCGTAGGCGGCGGTGGCACCGAAGTAATGAGCGAGCGCGACTTCGCGGACCAGCCCAGTAATGCGGCTGGCGAGAACGGCGATGCTGGTGACCCCGGCCGAGCGGGCTACCGACTGGCTAGACGATATTGGGCCGGGAATCTCGGTGGCATTACTGCTCACTCACGC
>CANNLB010000554.1 GCA_947505565.1 Acidobacteriota bacterium
ACCGTCTTTTGCCACCTGAACCATGTATTGCCCCACCGGCAAGCCCAGCAACCTCATCTGGCCACCCTTCGTCTTGCGCTTCAGTTCGGTTTTGTTTAAAACAATCGTGACATCGTCCAAGGTGCCGACATTCACGACGATCGTCCCAAAATTCCCATCAGCCAGTTTCAGGTACGCCGTCAGCGTCGGCTGCGCACCCACCGAAACAAGCAACTTCCGCTCCACCGTACCGTCGTTCACCGACAGCTCCCGATCCCCCGGCGTGAGGTTGTTCAAATCGAGCCCGGCCGCGCCGGCGTCACCGGCAGGCGCCCCATCCACCTGAACCTTCACGTTGGCCGAAGCATGAACCTTGGCCCCCTTACCCGCGTTCGTCACCAAAATCGCCAATACATTCTTCGCCACCACCGGCCCACTAATCACCGGAGCCTGCCCCAATTGCGACACAAATTCAAACGACGCTTCCGTCGTCGGATTGACGACCTTCACCGAATGCTTCCCCGGAGAAACCCGGTCCAGCACCAATTGGCCATCCTGCAAATCGCCCAGCGGATTACCGTCAAGGATCACCTTGCCCGCTCGCAAATCGGTAAACAACCGGACCGAAAGGCCCATCGGCGTCAGCGGTAAAGTCACCTGACCAGGCGTTCCTCCCACCACATCCACCGATGTCGAAACCGATTCGTATCCCGGCAGCACCGCCTGCACTTCGTAGGTGCCGGTCGGCAGTTCAAGATTGCAATCCGACGTGCACTTCACTTCGCCGTTGACCCGAACCGAAGCCCCCGACGGCTGCGTCTTGATCGCCACCGATGCGGATCCGGCAGGAATCTCTCTCTGCTGCGCAGCTTTTTTCTTGGCGTTCATCAGCCCGTAGAACCCTGCCGCACCAATCAACAATCCGACGACCCCTCCCACGGCCACCGCGCGCTTCCAGTTGAAGGGTCCAGGTGCGGGCTTCGGTGCCTGCGGCGGCACCATCTGCGGCGGCGGCGCATAACTCGCAGCCGACGGGCTCGGAAACACTTGTGTCGGCTGCGCCACCCGCGGAGTGAACTCCCCCCTCGGCGATTTCTCAGAAGCCTCGCGTTCGGCCGTGGTCTGTAACTCCATCAACCGCTGCCCGCATGCCACCATTTTCGTCCGAATATCGGCAATCGCCGCCTGCATCGTCGCATCGGAAGGGTAGGCTTGCGTCAGCTCCCCGAGCCTATAATAAATCGGCTTCAGCTCTTCGATGGACTTCGCGTCGCGAAGATAGGCGTCAAACCGCCGGAGCTCACTGAGGTGGTCGTCACGCTGGGCTGGGTTTTGGCTCACTCATGGCTCCTTGGGCGCGCTACTACACGCTGATTATAATCCACTAGTGCTCGGCGACCCGTTGGCGTTTCGCACTCGGGCATACGCCTTATGATACAAACGGCAGAGATGCATCGTCGTCAATTCCTCGCTTCTCTCGCGGCCGCCTCCGCCGCCACCGCCCAAAAGGCCGATCAGCCAAACATTCTCTGGGTCACCTGCGAAGATATGAGCCCGAATCTGGGCTGCTTTGGTGACAAGTACGCCGAATCGCCCCGCCTCGACGCCCTCGCCGCCAAAAGCCTTCGTTATACCTGCTGCTGGTCCAATGCCCCGGTCTGTGCCCCGGCCCGAACCACCATCATCTCCGGCATGTTCCCGCCCTCTCTCGGTGCCGAACATATGCGGTCGTTCACGAAGATGGGAGCCGGCCAGGCCATGTTTCCGCAGCTCTTGCAAGCCGCCGGCTACTACACTTCCAACAATTCGAAGGAGGACTATAACCTCGAACACACCGGCGCCGTCTGGAATGATTCCAGCGGCAAAGCGCACTGGCGCAAGCGGAAGCCCGGCCAGCCCTTCTTCTCAGTGTTCAATTTTGTCGTCACTCATGAGAGCCAAAACTGGCCCCGCGAAGCGCCCGTTAAACACGACCCCGCCGAACTCCGCATACCCGCCTACCACCCCGATACCCCCGAAGTCCGTCGCGACTGGGCCCAACTCTACGACAACATCAAAACCATGGATGGCATGGTCGGCAAAACCCTCGACGAGCTCAAAGCCGACGGCCTCGAAGAAAACACCATCGTTTTCTTCTACTCCGACCACGGCGCCGGCATGCCCCGCAGCAAGCGCTGGCCCTACAACTCCGGCCTCCGCGTCCCCCTCATCGTCCATTTCCCCGAAAAGTGGAAACACCTCGCCACCAGCGAATACAAGCCCGGCGCCGCCACCGATCGCCCCGTCAGCTTCGTCGACCTCGCCCCCACCGTCCTCTCGCTCGCTGGCTTGCCGAAACCTGCCTACCACCAGGGCTTCGCCTTCCTCGGCCAGGCCGCCCAGCCCCGCCAAGCTTTCGTCTACGGCTTCCGCGGTCGCATGGACGAACGCTACGACCTCGTCCGCTCCGTCACCGACGGTCGCTACGTCTATCTCCGCCAGTACATGCCCCACCGTATCTACGGCCAAAACCTCGAATACATGTTCAAGATGCCCACTACGCAGGTCTGGTCCAAACTGTTCAAAGAAGGCAAGCTCACCCCCGCCCAGCAGCAATTCTGGAAAACCAAGCCCTTCGAAGAGCTCTACGACCTCCGCTCCGATCCCGACGAGGTGAACAATCTCATCGGCAAACCCGCTTTTGAAAAAATCGCCGCCACCCTCCGCGCCGCTCTCCAAGCGCAGATGGCCCGCGTTCGAGACATCGGCTTTTTGCCCGAAAACGAAATCCACGAACGCGCCGCCGGCGCCGCTCCTTATGACGCCGCCGTCAAAATGACCAACCTCCCCGCCGTCCACAAAATGGCGGCTCTGGCCTCGTCTCCAGCCTCCGGCGACGAACTTGTCGACGGCCTGAAGGATCCCGATAGCGCCGTCCGATACTGGGCCGCCATCGGCTTCCGGATTCGAAAGAATTCTAAAGCCCTTCGCAGCGCCTTGGCCGACCCCGCCCCCGCCGTCCGCATCGTAGCTGCCGAAACCATCGGGCTCTACGGCGACGCCAAGGACCTGCCCACCGTCCTCGATGTCCTCATCGAACTCGCCAACCAGGAAAAACACGGCGTCTATGTCGCGATGCAGGCGCTGAACGCAATCGACTACCTCGACGCCAAAGCAGCCCCGCTGAAAGCGAAACTGGCAGCCCTCCCGAAGCAGAAAGCGGGAGTGCCCCAAAGGCTCAACGGCTACGTCGCCCGCCTGCTCCAAGCCGTTCCCGAGGATCTCCCGTAACCGATGAAGATCGCCTTCGACGCGACCCCGCTCACCGTACCGACGGGCGGGGTCACGCGCTATGTCGTCGAACTCCGGCGGGCTCTGGAATCTACCTTCCCTCAGGATCGCTATCACTTCCTCAGCGACCAACTCGTCGCCCGCCGCCCCGATTGGCCCGACCACTGGACCACCCCCCCCCC
>CANNLB010000555.1 GCA_947505565.1 Acidobacteriota bacterium
GCGGACGTTGAGCTGGGTTAAGCCACTGACGACCCCCGGGGTGCTGCCGGCGAAGAGCAGTTCGACTTCGCGGTCGGCGATGAACACCTTCACGGGTAGAGCCGGGCGGGGTGGCTTGTCGCCGGTGACTTCGCCATCGACCTGGGCGGGGGAGGTGCGGCCGGTACCGTTGGCGTAGAGCACGACGATGGAGCCGCGGGCGGCGGGGTTGGCGGCGGTGTTGACGCTGCCGTCCTGATTGAGGAACGCACCGCCGCCGAGGCCGGAGGAGTTGTACGTGAAGAAGGCCGGGGAGGCGGCCTGGACGGGTAAGGTTAGCGAGTTGGTGGTGCGGCCGGCGACTTCGACGCGGAGGGTGGTGGAGGGTTCCGAGGTGCCGTAGGGGACGATGCAGTTGATCTGATTCGCCGAGACATAGGTTAGGGGGGCGGGGATGCCGTTGAAGAGCACGCGGGTATCGTTGAGTTGCGTCGAAACCCGGCCCTGGGCAGTGAGGGCGAGGCCGGCGGGTTGGGATGGTCCGATGGAGAGGCCGTAAAGCGTGACGAACTGGCCGGGGGAGAGAGGAACAGTGCGCTGACTGGCGGCGTTGACGGTGCCGGCGAGGCTGATGAGATTGGGGACGGCAAAGTTGGCGGAGAGGAAGAGGTCGTGTTTTACGGTGACTTGTGGGGCGGCGTCGTCGCCCCAGCCGGTGAAGGTGAAGCTGCCGCGGGGCGAGGCGGTGAGGTTGAGCACGGTGCCGGCGCGTACGAAGCCATCGGCGGGGATGGCGGGGTCAACGGTGATGGTTCCGCCGGTGGAGGGCGAGGCGAGGAGGGTGACTCGATGTTGGGCGGAGAAATCGGCGGTGAGGGTGGCGGGGCCGGCGGTGGCGGTGTAGGTTTGGGAGGCGGCGGCACCGGTGGACCAGGAGGCGAACTCGTAGCGGGAGTTGGTGGAAGGAGCGGTTTGGGACGGCGTGGCGACAGCGAGGGTGTGGGTGGAGCCAGGGGCCCAGACGACGCGGCGCGGGGTGGTTTGGGCGGTGCCGTCGATGACGACGCGGAGGCCGGGCGGGTTGGAGGTGATGGTGGTGAGAGCGGCGTTGGAGAAACTAGCGGTGTAACGGAGGTCGGTGCGTTCGAAGCGGAAGCGGATGGGGTTTGCGCTGCCGTGCGCGGTGAAGTAGCCGAGGCCGGACCAGTTGGTGAACTCGAAGCCGGGGGCGGGGACGGCGTCGAGTTGGACGAGCGAGCCGGCGGGGACGAGGTCGTTTTCTGCGGGCGGGGTGAGGCGGATGGAGCCGGCGGTGACGGGGTTACTCAGCAAGGGAAAGGCGACCATACGCCGGTAGTGGACGGTATAGACGGTTGAGTTGGCGGCGGCGGTGATGGTTTGAATGCGGGGGCCGAAGTTGCTCCAGCGTCCGTAGACGAACTGCGTGGCGTCGCGAGTTTGATCGTCGGCGCGGAGGGTGTGAGTGGAGCCGGGGGTCCAGTCGAACGACGCTGGGGTCGAGACGGAGCGGGCGTCGACGAAGAGAGTGAGGCCGGGCGGGTTGGAGGTGATGGTGGTGCGGCGGGGCGCGGTGCCGTAGAGGCGGGTGATGGTATCGATGTCGGAAGGGGCGAGAGCGGTGCGTTGGCCGATGGTGATGCCGCGGGGGATGGTCTGCATTGCGTAGGTAAGAGGGTAGGCGAAGCCGCTCTCGGAGTAGTGCATGATGGAATCGAACGGATAGGGGCCGAAGTCATCGCCGTTGGTGAGGGCGGGTTCGTATTGGGTTTGGTCGGCGCGGCCGATGGAGGAGTAGTCGACGTCGACGAACATGTCGCGGTCCTGGCGGGATTGGGTGTGCCAGAGGCCGAGTGCGTGGCCGATTTCGTGGATGACGGTGCTGGCCACGCAGGTATCGGACAGGTTGATGAACTGGCGTCCGCCGATGCGGCCGACGTTGGAACTGCAATAGGTTACGTCGTTGCGGCGGCGGAATTGGATGTAGTCGGTTTCGGTCGAGCGGAGGACGAGGCGGATGGGTGTTGCGTCGTTCCATGCGCGGATGGCGGGTTCGAGGCGGGTGGTAACGTCGGGGACGTCAGGATCGATGACGTAGGGGACGACGCCGTTGGGCCAGCGGCGCCCGACGACGACGCTGGAGGCGCGGTTGGCTTTGGACTCGACGTCGCTGACGGGTCCGAGAATGATGTCGCCGACGAGGGCTTCGCCTTCGACGACTTGGTAGCGCACGCGGCGGCCATTGATTTCGGTTTCGCGCCAGTCGGTGGCCTGCGCATGGAGAATGCCGGCGAAGAGCAGGGCGAGTAGAATCCTCATGACAGTATCCTTACCTCGGGGGGCACCACAAAACCAGCCATTAAATGTCACTGCAAAACCAGTTATTTCCCGGCGGTCAGAGTCACTTGACTTATACCGTGCCGGAGGTCGATTCGTCAATGAAAGTATGGCAATGGATCGGCTGATAATCCCGGCGGCAGCGCTATACTGACCTTGCCGGGACGGAGGATTGGGCTCTCCTGGAATGGAACCCGAGCGCCGCTCCCGGTGTCGGAACGGCGGGTCGGCTTGCCGCCCCGCCTCACGTTCCGACCCAAAAGCGATAAATTCCAGGGGTATGGGGACTGGTCCCCATATTCAAGACAGCCTTCTTCCTCATGCGCCCTTCTCCTTGGCTTCCGCCGTCGCCGCGGCTGACTTCGTCCGCCAACTCCGCGGCCCGCACTTCAACCCATGCCCGTGATGCAGCGATCGGTCCCAGTCTTCCACGGGCCGATTGGACGTCAGCACCGCACTCGCCCGCTCATAACGGCGCATCACGATCTCTAGTAAGTCCTCGGCCGCCGTGTGCGGCAGTTTCCGCATGCCGAAATCGTCGACAATCAGCAACGGCACCGTCGCGATCCGATCCATATACTCGCGCCGCGTGCCATCGACAATCGCCTCGGCCTGTTCATCCAGCGGCACATGCGTCTCACGATAGAGCACCTGATACCCTTGCTGGATCGGTGTCCATCCGATGGCTTGGGCCAGATGGCTCTTCCCCGTTCCCCCGGGGCCCAGGAATAGTACGTCCTCCCGTCGGCCGATAAAGGCCGCCGTCGCCAGATCAAAGACCAGACTGCGATTCATCTTCGGATTGAACGCAAAGTCGAAATTGTTGAGCGTTTTTTGCCCCCCACGGAATCCGGCTTGCTTCTGGCGTCGCTCCAGCAGCCGGTCACCGCGGCGGGTCAGTTCGTCGGAGACGAGAACGGAAATCAGGTCGATTGGCAGCATGGCTTCCACCTGCGCCTGGCGCAGACGGGTCTCCAGCACAGCGGCCATGCCGCCCAGCCGCAAGGTAAATTTGTTCTCAACGGGCGAATTCCCTGGGGATCGAGTTTTTCGTCATGCGCAAGTAGTCGAAGACGAGACGCGTCCTGAACGTG
>CANNLB010000556.1 GCA_947505565.1 Acidobacteriota bacterium
GCGGAAGCCGCGGGGGCGGTCCGGTTGGGTCCGGCGCAGGACGAGGACCCCGGCGCTGGCCAACATGAATGCGAAGAGGGTTCCGATGTTCGAGAGATCGGCGAAGGTGCCGATGTCAAAGATGCCAGCGGGTATGCCGACTAGGAAACCGGCGATCCAGGTGGCGGTGTGCGGCGTTTTGTACCTGGGGTGAACGTCGGCGAACAGGTCGGGCAGAAAACGGTCGCGTGCCATGGCGAACCAGATGCGGGCTTGTCCGTATTGGAAGACGAGAAGAGAACTCAACATTCCGATGACGGCGCCGGTAGAGACGACGACCTGAAAGTTATCCTTGCCGATCGCCGTGAGGGCCTTGGCGACGGGGGCGGCGGAGTCGAGATCTTTCCAATTGACCACGCCGGTAAGGACCGTCGCGACGGAGGCGTAGAGGACGGCGCAGACGCCGAGCGTGAGAAAGATGCCGATGGGCAGATCTCGCTTGGGGTTACGGCACTCTTCGGCTGCGGTGGAGACCGAGTCGAATCCGATATAAGTGAAGAAGACGATGGCCGCTCCGGTAAGGACTCCCGAGAAGCCGTTGGGCATGAAGGGGGTGTAGTTGGCAGCGTTGATGTCGCCCGAGGCGGCGAAGAGGAAGATGAGAATGGCGGCGACCTTAATGGCCACCATTACGATGTTGGCGTTGGCGCTTTCCTTCACACCTTTGACGAGGACATAGGTGACGGCCATCAGAATGATAAATGTGGGGAGATTGAACCAAGCTCCGGACCATTGACCACCGACGATGGTGGGTTGGGAGAGGTAGGCCGGGAGTTCGGAGCCAGTGAGAGATTTAAGGATGGCGTTGACGTAGGCGGAAAAACCGACGGCGACGGCCATATTGGAGACCGCGTATTCGAGAATAAGATCCCAGCCGATGATCCAGGCGACGATTTCTCCCATAGTGGCGTAAGCATACGTGTAGGCGCTGCCGGCGACGGGAATCATAGAGGCAAGCTCGGCGTAGCAGAGGCCGGCTAGACCGCAGATGATGGCGAGGATGACGAAGGAGAGGGCCACGGCGGGTCCGGCACCGGGGCGGCCGATGGTGGAAACGGCATTCTTCCCGTTCAGGAGGAGATCAAGAACAGGCGCGTGAAAAATAGAATGTGTCGTGAGGGTAACGCCGGAGGCTGCGGTACCGGTGAGGGTAAAAATACCGGAGCCGATAACGGCTCCGATACCTAGCGCGGTGAGGCTCCAGGGGCCAAGAGTTCTTTCGAGTTTTCGCCCCGTTTGTTCCGAATCTGCGATGAGAGCGTCGATGCTCTTGGTGCGAAACAACTGGCTCAACTCGAGTGCCCCCCGCGATGGATTTTGCCGTACTTAGCGTTTACGGACGGTCTGACCCTTGGTAATTTGCTTTACCTTCTTTTTCATGGAACCGCGGGCGACGGTTTCGGCGCGCTTGGGCTTGGCCGGGGCTTCGGCCCGGGCTTTGCGCTTAAGCTCTTTGCGTTCTTTTCTGTCGGAGACGTGCTTCGTATTCATTCGGAAATTTTCAATCCTGCAAATTTAGCCACGAGCTTTTTCAAGCCGTGGCCGACAAAACTAACTGTCAGTTTAGCATCATCTCCGTCGCCTTCTTGGCGTAAGACGTTCCCACGGCCATATTTTGCGTGATTTACTACCGCGCCGACGTAATTTCCGGCCTTTCGGAGGGTTTGTTTGGGCGGAGCGGGGGTGTAGGGGACGCTGCTGGGGGCGAGTATGGGTTTTCCGCCGGAGGTGGGCGGGGCAGACCGCGTGGGGCGCGGGGTCGGGTTTTCTGCTTCGAGAGCCTTCAGCCAGGGCGGAGTGTTGCTGCGGGAGGCGGTCGACTTGAGCGGAGCAGGGGGAGGCGAGTTGGCTTCTTTTTCGAGATTTTGGAGCCAGGGGGGCGTGTCGTCTTTGGCGTTTGGGGAGGCGTTGGACCCGGCGGCCTTGGCGGCGATGTTGGAGGGGACTTTGACGCCCCGTTCCTCGAAATAGCGGGCTATATTGTCGACCGAGTTGTAGGTTTTGCCGGTGAAGAGGTTTTTCTTGACGGAGTGGCGGACCTCTTCGCGTTCAACGAATAGATCGACGTCCTCTTCTTCATCGTTGGAGGAGCCGGAGTTGGCTCCAGCGCGGAGAACGAGTGGTTTGGGCACTTCCGAAAGGAAACGGGAGGGCATGGTCGGTTCGGCGGGGCCGCCGCCGAACTTGCGGCGGAAACGGGCCCAGGAGAGGGTGAGCTTTTGTTCCGCACGGGTCATGCCGACGTAACAGAGACGGCGTTCTTCTTCCATGCCGGCGTCGTCGTTGAGGCTGCGGCTGTGGGGGAAAAGGCCGTCTTCCATACCGGCGAGGAAGACAATGGGGAACTCGAGGCCTTTGGCGTTATGCATCGTCAGCAGGCTGATGCGGGCGGTTTCATCGAGATTGTCGGAGTCTGCGACGAGGGCGGTGTGGTCTAGGAAGTCGGTGATGGAGTCACCGCGTTCGGTGGCTTCGGCGGCGGCGTTGAGGAGTTCGGCGATGTTTTCGATCCGGCCTTCGGCTTCGGGACTTTGGTCGGATTCGAGCATGCGTTGATAGCCGGACTCGACGTACACGGTGCGGAGGACGACGCCGATGTCGTTGGTCGAGACGGCTTGCTGGCAGACCTGGATGAGTTCGCGGAAGGCTTTGAGGGCGCTTTCGGCGCGGGCGCCGAGGGCGTGCTTCTGGATCATGTCGCCGATGGCCTCCCACATGGTGATCTTGAATTGGGCGGCGTGTTGATCGATTTGATCGAGAGTGGTTTTGCCGATGCCGCGGGCGGGGGTGTTGACGCAGCGGAGAAGGCCGATGGAGTCGTCGAGGTTCATCAGAAGTCGGAGGTAGGCGAGGAGATCCTTGACTTCGGCGCGCTGATAGAAGCTGAAGCCGCCGACGACAATGTAGGGGCGGTTGTAGCGCCGGAGAGCTTCTTCGATTTGGCGGGATTGAGAATTGGTGCGATACAGGACGGCGGCGCGCGAGTCGGGATTGCGGTCCAGGTGCTTATTGATTTCGCTGGCGATGTAGAGGGCTTCGTTTTCGCCGTCAAGGGCTTCGTAGATGGTGACTTTTTCGCCGCTGCCGGAGTCGGTCCAGAGGGTTTTGCCTTTGCGTTGGATGTTGTTGGCAACGACGGCGCCGGCGGCGTCAAGGATGTTTTTGGTGGATCGGTAGTTTTGTTCGAGACGGATAATTTGGGCGCCGGGGTAGTCCTGCTCGAAATCTAGGATATTTTTAATGTCGGCACCACGCCAACTGTAAATAGACTGATCTTCGTCGCCGACGACGCAGACGTTCTGACGGATTTGGGAGAGGAGGCGCATGAGATCGTACTGGGAGCGGTTTGTGTCCTGGTACTCGTCGATCATGAGGTATTCGATCCA
>CANNLB010000557.1 GCA_947505565.1 Acidobacteriota bacterium
TGCTCGCCATGGAGCCCGGCCTCGATCTCACAATCGAAGCTGGAATCCCGGCACTAAGGGCCAAATCGATCGCCCTCACCGAGTACATGATCGCCCTTCACGACGAACTCCTCGCCCCCCTCGCGACCGAGGTCGTCACGCCTCGCGATCCGGCCCTACGTGGCTCCCACGTATCTATCCGCCACCCCGAAGCCTGGCGGATCACCCGGGCCCTAATCGAGCAGCACCAAGTCATTCCGGACTTCCGCGCCCCAGACCTGATCCGCTTCGGGTTGGCCCCCATTTACACAAGCTTCGAAGAGGTCCGCGACGCCATCGTCCGACTTCGAGCCGTCCTAAAGTCCCGCAGTTATCTCGCGTTCAGCGCCGAACGCGAAGGCGTCACCTAAGGACACACATTGAGCCGTAGCTGCATCTGCCCCTCGGCTCCAGCCGGCTTGAACCCTTGCTTTGCGTAGAACCCGGCGAACTCGGCGGGCGCGCACAGCCGAGCATACGAAACGGCCGGCAGCTTGGCGACTTCCCGCAATCGAGCCAGCAGTAAAAAACGACCCAGCCCCTGGCGCCGCAGGTCGAGACGAATCGTGCCCAAAACCAGTTCGCCGTCGGAAGAGTAGCCGCCGCAGCCGATCACAGCGCCCTCGTGCTCCATCACGACAAAGTGGGCAGGCACGGAAAAAGGCCCGCACAGCGCTTCGCAAGCTGCATGGTCGGGCGACGAATAAGGACGAAGTTCCATACCTCTATTTTGCTTGGTGTTCGGCCCACCAGTCGGCCGCCGCCTGCTCCCAGTTCGATTTCAGATAACGGTCAACGTACGGCTGATAGGCGGCCCGTCGCCGATTGTAGAACAGGCGAGGGTCTTCTGTTAGGAAAACTTCCCACCGGTCCAACGCCCGCGCAAATAGCGCTTCCCCTTCGAACGGCGGATGCGGCGGCTCGCCCAAAATCACCTCGGGGGAAATCTGATCGAGCCGAATCAGGTCCGGCCGCAGCAAATGAAGTTGCGCCGCTTCGTGCTGCCCGGCGTGGTCCAGCAACGCCTCGTCCTCTAAAGGTTCCAGTGGCGTCGCCGCGAAAACCGGCAGCAGATACGTTGGGTTCCGATACCCAAACAAAAACAGCAAACCGATGCTCAGTCCCAACCACGCGTCGCGCCGCCACACCAGCATCGGCAACGCGGCCACCGCCAGCCACGGGTCACTCTCCCAGGCCCGGGTCGGATAGAAAACCCAAGCCGGCTCCTGCGCCGCCGCGGCCAACCCCCAGTGCAGATGCTCGTCCAGGATATGCTCCTTCCAATACCACTCCGTCTGCGTCGCCAACTGGTACAGGTGCCAAGGCACCACCGCCAGCGCGACCCAACGCCATTGTCCCCGCTGCCCAAGCAATGCCGGCAGCCCGGCCACAGACTTCCACAGGATTGCCGCCGCCGCCCATGGCCAGCCGCCCGCCTGCCAGTAGATTGCCGCCATCGTACAGGCCAGCAGCGGTACGTCCGTCATATTCGCCCGCGCCAATGTGAAGAAAGTGTAGTTCGCCCCCAGTAGAAAATACGCGCCCCACCCGGCCATCCGCCAAGCCAGCGTCAACGCCAGCGCCCCCAGCAACAGCGACGGCAGTCGCAAGCTCCAGTTCGAAACACCGAACAGCTCCACCGAAACCGCCGTGGGAAGAAACGCCAGAATTGGTTTCACTAAAGCAAAACGCCCCAAAAATCGGGGCGTCAGCCATTCGTTACGTTCCGCCATCCCGATTGCAATCGAACTATACAACGCCTCATCTTGCGTCCGAATCTGCCGAACCGGGTCCGTATAGCCGCTCGCCAGCGTCGTCTCCTGCACGCCCCAGCCTAACCAGACCAGGGCGAGCACGAAGACGCCTAATACTTGGGAACGGTGGGGTCCACCTGCTCCGACCATGCCGTGATCCCGCCTGTCATGTTGAAGACTCGCTTGAAGCCAGCCGCCCGCAGCACATCGCAGCCCTTGGCGCTCCGGCCACCCATCTTGCAATGCAGCACATAATGCGCATTCGGGTCCAACTCCGCAATCCGTTTCGGCAACTCGCCCAGCGGGATCAGGTTCGAAGTCGGTATCCTCCCGATCTGAAACTCGTGCGGCTCCCGGACGTCGATCAAAATGAAGTCCTGCCGCGACTCGATCATCGTCTTCACGTCTTTCGGGCTGATCTCACCCACCAACGGAGGCGGCTCCGGCTTCTGGATCCCGCAGAAATGGTCATAATCGATCAACTTCATGTCCCCGGTCGAACAGATGCACTCCGGGTTCTTCCGCAGCTTCAACTCGCGGAACCGCATCGCCAAAGCATCATAAAGCATCAGCCGACCAATCAGCGGCTCGCCCGCTCCCAGGATCAGCTTCACCACCTCGGTGGCCTGAATCAGACCCACCACGCCTGGCAGAATCCCCAACACCCCGCCCTCGGCGCAACTCGGTACCAAACCCGGCGGCGGCGGCTCGGGATACAGGCAGCGGTAGCAAGGCCCGCCCTCCGCCGCAAAAATCGTCGCCTGTCCTTCAAACCGAAAGATCGAGGCGTAGACGTTCGGCTTGTTCAGCATCACGCAAGCGTCATTGATCAAAAAACGCGTCGGGAAGTTGTCCGTACCATCGGCGATGATGTCGTAATTGCACATTATGGCGAGAGCGTTCTCGCTCGTCAGTGCCACCTCGTGCTTCACGATCTTGATCAGCGGGTTGATGTCCCGCATCGTCTCTTCAGCCGAATCGATCTTCTTCTTGCCGATGTCCTTGGTCCCGTGGATCACCTGCCGCTGTAGGTTCGAAACGTCGACCACGTCGAAGTCCACCAGCCCGATCGTGCCGACCCCGGCTGCGGCTAGATACATCGCCACCGGAGCCCCGAGGCCGCCGGTGCCAATCAACAGCACTTTAGCCGCCTTCAACTTCTCTTGGCCGTCCACGCCAACCTCCGGCATGATCAGGTGCCGGCTGTAGCGCGATACCTCTTCCTGGGTTAGCATCGGCCGCCTGCAATCGAAGGGACGATGGAGATGGTGTCGCCGTCGCCGACTGCCGTCGCATCCTTCTGCAGGTAGCGGATGTCCTCGTCGTTCACGTAGACATTTACAAAACTGCGAAGCTTGCCTTCGTCATTGAATAAATTCTTCCGCAGATCAGGGAACTGCGTCGTCAAACTCGCCAGTGCTTCGCCGACCGTGGTGGCGTCGACAGCAACGGAGTTGTTCTTCTCGGCAAATTGCCGCAAGGGGGTGGGGATAAGGATCTTGGCCATTACTTAATTCCTAATATTCTAAAGGCTCTTGGGCGGCATGCGTCCGCTCCTCATTCGGGAGCCAGCTATTCGCATGATGAAACGTTCCTTTTTGGATGCTCAGAACGATGAAACTGTACCAAGGACACGAGTTTTCCAGG
>CANNLB010000558.1 GCA_947505565.1 Acidobacteriota bacterium
ACATGAACCGGTTGCGGGAAGAGGGCGAGGAGTTGCGCCACGCCATCATCCAGGCCAACCGGGTTCGGTTGCGGCCGATTCTGATGACCACGTTCGCGATTGTAGCCGGATTGTTGCCGACGGCGTTCGGGACGGGGTCCGGTGCGTCTCAGCGGTCTGCGATTGCGATTACGATCATCGGTGGGCAAACGCTGTGTTTGTTGCTGACGCTGCTGGTAGTGCCGGTGGGGTACGACATGGTGGAACGCGCTCGGGCTTGGATTGCCGGCCGTGGGTCGGAAGATGCGAACGTGCCGGCGGGAGCTACGGGCGACTGATTTTTTTCATCGCGAATCTTTTTCTCCTGTCGATACGTCTGGTGAGATGTCAGGAGGAAATGGAAATGAAACTGAATAATGCTCTTCCAGTTGAGGCGCTGCCGGGGCGGGTGCACTGTTACCTGTGTACTCATAATGTGGCGGCCATCGTTCTTACGCGAGGTTCCGGCCGTCAGACTAAGCCGGGGCAGAGTTGCCCGCGCTGCAAGGCCAGTTTAGATTCGAGCTACGCGCTGGAAGTATTTTCAGAGTTAACAGCGGCATAAGCCAAGTGAGCTATCCTGAACGGAGAGACATGAAACGCAAGACGCCCGTAAAAGAAATACCTGTGGTCGATCCCGAAATTTTGGAATCGGCGCACCGGAGCCTAGGTTTGGAGAGTTTGAGCTTGGAGAAATCGAAACCGGCCCGGAAGTGTGAGGTGTGTGAGGGCGAAGTGACCCCAAACGCGGTGGAGCAGCTTTGCTGGGTCTGCCGTCGGTTGAAGATCAGCGCTTGGCGCGACTCCGACCTTCAGGCTTCAACGGGTGGCGAATAGGGATAGAGGGTTGGCCAAGCCTTGTTCCAGTGCCTGTTCGTAAACCCACGCCCCGACGGCGACGTCTTCGAGGCCGATACCGACCGATTTGAAAACGGTGATTTCGGCTGCGTTTTTTCTCTCCGGCTGATTTTGCAGTTGTTCGACGGTGTCCCATTCCCGCGGCGTTAGGCCGAGGATGAGGTCTCCGGCTTCGATTCGTGCCTGTTCGAGCGAGTCGACGACGATGCGGTGAGCTGCCTGGAGAACCTGGGTGGATAGCTCGCGTCGGTTCGCGGAGTTGGAGCCGACGGCGTTGATGTGGGTGCCCGGACGGACCATGTCGACGGAGAAGAGCGGGTCCTTAGCTTGGGTGGCGGTGATGATGATGTCGGCGTCGACTAGGGCGGCTTCAACGGTGGGCATGGGGGCGGCGTTGGGATAATGGCGGGCGAAGGCGCTGCGCTTTTCCGGGCTGCGGCTCCAGACGCTGATGGCGCGAATAGAACGGACGGCGAGGACGGCATCGAGTTGGCTGGCTGCTTGGAAGCCGCTGCCGAGAACGGCGACACTTTGGGCGTCGGGGCGAGCGAGCCATTTGGTGGCCAGGCCGGAGGCGGCCCCGGTGCGGATTTGGCCGAGCCAATTGGCGTCCATGAGGGCGAGGGGTTCGGCTGTTTCGGCGTCGTAAAGGAGGAAAACGAACCAGGCACCGTGTTTGGGGTGGGTCGAGTAGACTTTGGTGCCGAAGTAGGCGCCGTGGGCACCGGTCATTTGATGGAGAACTGCTCCCGTGGGCAGGGCAAGCCGGCGGCGAGGTTGGGATTGGGCTTGGCCGAGGCCGAGGTCGCGGAAGGTGTGGGCCAGTAGGTCGATCGCCTTCGACATGGGGAGGAGGCGGCGTACGGTTGCTTCGTCGATATGGACCATTTCCTTTCATTGTCGCCGGGATTTGGTCGAGAAGTGCAACGTGGGCCAGCAACTGATACTCGTGGCGATTTGTTTGGCGGTTGTCGTCTTCGAACGGGATGAATGGCCTGTGACA
The DNA here is from genome assembly GCA_947505565.1 of Acidobacteriota bacterium. GTDB lineage: Bacteria > Acidobacteriota > Terriglobia > Bryobacterales > Bryobacteraceae. Next base: position 1,880 of record CANNLB010000558.1, read on the forward strand.
TCGAGGCTGGAGCGGACGGCAGGCTGTTCGACGGCGGTGCTTCTGGTCGAACCCTCGCACGAGGACGCCGAGCAGGCGGTGGCGGCATTTGCCGCGATGAGAGATCGGTTGGGCGCGCGCGGACACGTGGTGGTTATGGCCGGGCACGGGTACCTGTCCGCTCGGCTCCTAGGCGCCTTCAGGGAACTGAGGGAGACCGAGGTTCACTTTGCGCAGGACCAGCAGGAAGCGGCGGCGTTTGGCGTGGTGAACGGAATCGGTTTGTACGCATTTGATGCGTGGGGACGGCTGCAAAGGCGACGCGGCCGAAGTGGTGAGACTCCGGCCGTTCTGGGTTCGTTTCGTTTGATTTAGGCGCGCGAGGGTTCGGGGCGCTCGGGGTTGAGACCAAGTTCCTGAATGGCGGACGCGGCGCGGGAGGGGTCGAACTTGCCGTCCCGCGCGAGGCGAGAAAGTGTGGCGGCGACGATGTTCTCCGCGTCCACTTCGAAGTGGCGGCGAAGCTGTTCTCGATTGTCAGAGCGACCAAAGCCGTCCGTGCCGAGGCTGACCAAGCGACCAGGCAGCCATGGGGCGATCTGGTCGGGGACGATCTTCATGTAGTCCGACGCGGCGATGATCGGCAAATCCGATCCGCCGAGGACGGTTTGGAGATAACCGACCCGGGGCAGTTCCACGGGATGAAGCCGGTTCCAACGTTCGGTTTCGAGCAGATCACGACGGAGCTCGTTGTAGCTGGTGACGCTGTAGACGTCAGTGGAGACCCCGTAACGATCCCGCAGAATCTGGTGGGCTTCGAGAACCTCGTTGAGTATCGCGCCGCTACCGAAGAGCAGAGCCTGGGGCGCTTCCGCGGTTCGGATCCGGTAGATACCCTTCAGGACGCCTTCGGCGATGTCTTCGGCCGGGAGCGGCGGATGCGCGTAATCATCGTTGCCGATGGTGATGTAGTAGAACCGATCCTCGTTCAACTCGTACATCCGCTTGATGCCGTCCTGGACGATGATGGCGATCTCGTAAGCAAAGGCCGGGTCGTAGCTGTGGCAGGTGGGTACGGTGGCGGCGAGCACTTGGCTGTGGCCGTCCTGATGCTGGAGCCCTTCTCCGGAGAGCGTGGTGCGTCCGGCGGTGGCGCCCATCAGGAAGCCTTTGCCCCGGCTGTCGGCGAAGGCCCAGATGAAGTCGGCGACGCGCTGGAAGCCGAACATCGAGTAGTAGGTGAAGAATGGAATCATCGGCGCGCCGTAGTTGGCGTAGGCCGTGCCGGCGGCGGTGAACGAGCCCATGGAGCCGGCTTCGGAGATGCCCTCTTCGAGAACCTGACCGTTTACCATCTCCTTGTAGAACAGGAAGATGTCGGAATCGTGCGGGGTGTAAAGCTGACCCATGGGGGCGTAAATACCCACCTGACGGAAAAGCGACTCCATGCCAAAGGTTCGCGCTTCGTCGGGCACGATGGGAACGATGTATTTGCCGAGCGCCGGATCCTTAATCAGGGCGGTGAGGATACGGACGAACGCCATCGTGGTGGAAACCGCG
>CANNLB010000559.1 GCA_947505565.1 Acidobacteriota bacterium
TGAGATACTATGAAGGTTTTACCCTACTATCTTAATGCGAATTGAACCTCAAAGCGTACATGCGCCCGAAATTGGGGCCGTGTGGCTCAACTCGCCGCCGTTAACCCTCCGCCAATTGCGCGGCAGTATCGTGTTGCTCGATTTCTGGGACTTCACGTGTGTGAACTGTGTTCGTACGCTGCCCTACGTTACCGCATGGCATCGACGGTACCGTGACCTCGGCCTGAACGTCATCGGCATCCACGCCCCGGAGTTCTATTTCTCCAAGGCGCCCGAAGTCATCGAACGCGGCATGGCCGAGTTTGGCATCGAATACCCTGTGATGCTCGATAACGATTACGCCGTGTGGAAGCTCTTCGCGAATCGTTACTGGCCCACCAAATACCTCATCGATCCGCAAGGGTATATGCGCTACGCCCACTTTGGCGAAGGTGCGTATGGCGAAACCGAAGAGGCGATTCAGGAGCTTCTGCGCGAACAGTCTCCGCGCGTGTCGCTTCCGCCGATTATGGCTCCGGTTCGGCCTATGGACGCGCCGGGCGCTCTCGCTTTCTGTCCTCAGCCCAGCCCCGAAATCTACCTCGGCCACCGCCGCGGGCGGCTCGCCAACGCAGACGGTTTCAAGGAAGACGATCTCCATCGCTACGACCTCGGTGCCGGCCCCCAAGCCGATACCCCGGAATTGGCGGGCCTTTGGAACTCGCTGCCGGACTGTCTGACGGTAGGTTCCCGCGACGCGTCGGACCCGTCCCGCCTCTGTTTGCTCTATTCAGCCGCCGAGGTCAATCTGGTCCTCTGCCCATCGATCTCCCTGCCTAAAGGGCGCATTGACGTGACAGACAACGGGGCGCCAATCCCGGTCGCCATGCGCGGGGCCGATATCTCTGTGGATGCCCAAGGGCAAACCTTCGTCACGGTCGATCGTCCCCGGCTCTACCGGATCATCAATCGCTCGTCCTTTGAAACCGCACTCCTCGAAATCCGTTCACTCACCACAGGCCTTCAGTTGTTCGCTTTCACCTTCGGCAGTTGTCTCGAGGGCCGCGGGTGAGAGTGCAGACCGAAATCCGGGTCGTCGCCGCGGTCATTGAACGGGCCGACAAGCGGATCCTGATCTGCCAAAGGCGTAGCACCGATCGTCACGCCCTGAAGTGGGAGTTCCCCGGCGGCAAGGTAGAACAGGACGAAGATCCGCGCGCTGCCCTACTGCGGGAGTTGCAAGAAGAACTCGACATCACCGCCGAGATCGGCGAAGAGATTGGCCGATACGAGTTTCAGTACGCTGGCAGCCGTCCTATTCTGCTGATTTTCTTCCGTGTTACGCAGTATTCCGGCGAACTCCGCAACCGCATCTTCTCGCAGATGATTTGGGAGAGCCCGACCAATCTGCCCTCCTACGATTTCCTCGATGGAGACCTTGATTTCGTTCGCCGCCTGGCCCGGGGCCACAGCCGTTCAGCGGCGGTCGGGAGCTAGCCCCAGCGTCTTCCGCAACACACCGAAAGCCGCCGCCGTTTTCGTTTCCACCTGTTGCATCCCTTGTTTCCGATACCGTTGGGCCCCGTCGTAGTCTTTATGTACCGCCAGCAACGCATCGCCCATCTCCGTTGGCGTCGCCTTGTTGAGATCAAAGGCCCACCGGGCCAGATCGAAGTCGGAGAACATTTGCGCCTTTTTGCCAAAGGCGTAGTCGTAGCAGTGGAGACATGGCAGGCCGTTGGCCAACGCCATCAGATTCAAATGCGGCTCCATATTGAACATGGTCCGGGACTGGAGCGCCACGCTTAGCGCTTCGTCCGGCAGCCAGAACTGCTCGCGTAGTTTCACCTTCGCCCGAATCGCCGGCGGCAGCGGATCGAGCAGTGCTTCTTTGTTGACCGCCATTTCCCGGTCGTCTTCCGGAGCTAACAGGACGGGCAAGCCCGTCTCCCGGACCCACCGTTCGATCACCGCGCGCATTCGAGCGCAATGTTCCGCTCCCCGGTCCTTCACGCTGGGACGCGTCAGTACCGCGTAGTGGGCGATCGACATCAGGAATTTGCCCGATTCCAGGCCGACGCTTTGCAGATACGCCTTCGCCCGGGCATCGTCGCGCTGTCGGAATTGCAACGCGATATCGGGCGCGAAGTCCATCGCCGGAGGCTTCACCCCGGCACCCCGCAGCACGTCCAGCGAAATCGTATCCCGGGTATAGACGAACGAAGCTTCGCTCAGAATGCGGCGCACGACCATCGGGCTCGGCTCGGCAAACGCGTCGAAGGTTTGCGCATAAATCCCGTACGGCTTGCCCAACTCCTTGGCCCGGAACAGCGGTAGCAGCGAACTGATCACCGCGTCCCAACTGGTCGCCTGTTGGTAGACGAACCCGTAGTTGATCACCATTCCGGAGTTGTACAGGAAGAGGTCGGTCTCCTCGAACGCCCGCTTCACCGGCTCATCGCCAATCTCCCCGCCTACTTCACGAAAATCCGGAAAATCGCGCCGAATCATCGTCCGGACGTCATCGTTCGCGTTTTTCACCCAACACGTCACATCCGCTTCCGGCACGAATCGCCGCAGCGCGCCGAGCATCGCCGGGGTGAAGCACACATCGCCAATGTTCCGCGTCTGCCAACCGGTCCGCAAAAGAATCCGGGGCCGCTTTTGCAACATCGCCAACAGAAGAGAACGCCGAGTCATTACGGCAGTTTAAACGATAATCCCCGTTCCCGGTTGAACCGCTCGGACGACTCTTTATCCACAATCGCCAACGCAGCTTTTTCCACCTTGTGATCGGGCTTTACATAATGCAGCGTATCCCCTTCATACCAATAGGCAACGGCTTGCACGAGCGAGCCATCCTTGAACGCGATCAGAGTCACCGAGGGCGCGTTCGCCGCCTTTACTTCCTTGGCTTCATACGGATTGCTCTCGGCAAAATACTCGCGCATCACCGGTTTGGCCGTATCGGGCACATAGTTCGGGTTCACGCTCACAATCGGAGACTGCTGCTGGATTACCGTAATCGGCGCTTGCTGCGGCACCGGTTGCACCCAAATCATTGGTTGCTGTTGCTGCTGCGGATACCAGATCGGAGCCGCCACCACGGGGAAATACGGCCGCCGCACTCCCGGTGCCCCCAACTGCAACGGACGGCCGGAGATCGTCGCCGCCAAGCCCGTTCCGTGGTTTTGCACCTGCGGCGGCAAAACGGCCGGCGAACCGGTCGAGTGCTGCGGAAACGTCGGAGTCTGCGGTCGTTGCCCCCACAGTGCACCACCCATCAACCCGACGAGAATCACAATCCGCATGCCCCCAGCCTACACCCGATCGCCCATTGCTTCAAGAACCCCGTACTGTAATGTCAAGGCAAAGTAGAAATGTCCCCCTGCTGGCAAAGTAGAAATGTCCCCTTTTGCCCGGGTCGTTGAAAAATGC
>CANNLB010000560.1 GCA_947505565.1 Acidobacteriota bacterium
GGTCACCTCCGTCCAGGATGCCGGAAAAGCGATCCACCCAGCATATGTCGAAGGGCAGATGCAGGGCGGCACGGCGCAGGGAATCGGCTGGGCGCTGAACGAGGAGTACTTCATGGATGCCTCTGGCGAGATGCGTAACGGAAGCTATCTCGACTACCGCATGCCGACCGCTCTCGACCTGCCGATGATCGAAACGATCATCGTCGAAGTGCCGAACCCGCGCCATCCCTTCGGTGTGCGCGGCGTTGGCGAAGCGAACATCGTCCCGCCGCTTCCGGCCGTGGCTAATGCGCTCTACCGGGCGATCGGCCGACGCCTCCACTCGGTCCCCATGAACCCGGCGTCCATCTTGAATCTCTGATGGCCACCGTTTTCATACCTACGGTCGTGCGTCCCCGTCTCGGAGGCCTCGCTCAACTCGAGGCCTCCGGTAGGACGGTTGGCGAACTACTGATCGATCTCGAAGCCCGCTACCCCGGGCTTTCGCAGTTTCTGCTCCGGCCGAGCCTCGCCATCTCGGTCGATGACGAGGTCACCCCGCTTGGGGTTCTTGAACCGGTTCGCCCGGATTCGGAGGTTCACTTCATCGCGGCCATCTCCGGCGGCTAGCCCTTCTTCTCTTTCTCCCGCCAACCGAAGAACCGTCGTTTTTTGATCACCTCGGCGATTTCCGAAGGCACCATCTCCTCCCACGAATCATCCTGGTCTTTAATCCGTCGGAGCACGTCGCGCGAGAAGATGTGCAGCACGCTTTTGTCGTAGTTCTCCATCGACCGGATCCGCCCGCGCTCGACGAGATGGCGATAGAGATTGCGCAACTGTTCCGGCATTTCAATATTCTCGGCCGTCGTTAACTGCCCCGTCGTCTGTTCCAGCAGCGGATATACATAGACCCGTAGATCCCGGGTAAAGAGCCGCCCGAACGCCTCCAGAATGCCGCCTTCCAAACCATCGTAATACTCCTCGGTGAACAGATCCCGTAAGCTTTGCGCGCCCATCGTCACCGCGATTGGCTCGTTCGTGTAAAGCCCCAAATAGGCAGCCAGTCGATAGTATTCGAAGTAGTCGGAGATCAGTACGGTTTTGCCCGCCGTCGACAGCAGATCCGCTCGGGCCAGAAAATCGCGCAGGTCAATATCGCCCGACACGAGCAGGTTGCGCATCGTAATCTCCATGAGTTCGACGACCTCCTTACCCTTCACCTCGGGTTCCTGCGCGAACTGTTGCCTGGCGCTTTCGATCATGTCGATATTCACCTTCGTCACGGGCCGGAAGCTGCCGCGTTCGACCAGCACCGGCTTCTTCCGCAGTACCTCCGACGGTTGCAGCACTTCTCCTTTGGGCCCGAACATCGCCGCGCCGCTGAGGCCTAACTGCACCAGCTTCAAACTCATCACCCGGTTGTCAACGCGACGGAACTCAATGCCCGAGAAGTCGATCATGTCGATTTCCAGACGGTCCGTCGTCAGATTGTCGAGCAGCGATTCGAGCATCAGGTTCGGAGTGTGGTGCAGGAAAAATGCGGCGTAAAGCAGGTTCACCCCTACAATCCCCAGCGCCTCCTGCTGCAGGGGGTTCTCGCGATCGAGCATGCGGACGTGCAGAATGATCGTATTGTCGGCGTCCCCGGGGAATGCCTGATACTTCACACCCATCCAGCCATGGCACTCGTTTGTGCCCTTAAAGTTCAGTGCCGAAACCGTATCGGCGAAGGTGAAGAACGCCGTCGAATCGCCCCGTGAAGAACCCAACCGCTCGACGTTCAGACTGTGCTCGTAGTCGAGCATTCGTTCGAGCCTTTCGCGCGAAACGTAGCGCTTGCACTTGCCGTAGATCGCGTCGCTCACCGTCATGTCGTATGCCGAGATCGACTTCGAGATCGTGCCCGCGGCGGCACCCACTTTAAAGAACCAACGTGCTACTTCCTGCCCCGCGCCGATCTCGGCGAACGTGCCGTATCGCGCGGGGTCCAGGTTAATGCTCAATGCCTTCTGATGCGTACTGAAACGCGGCCGTTCCGCTTGCAGATTAGTTCCGGAGGATGTAGCCATACCCAAGTCTAGCGACTTAGAAGATGACGCGTAGCACCACTTCATGCTGGCGATTGATGTTCGCCTGACCTGAGATTTGGCCGAACTGCGCCACGCCAAACGTGGTGTTCGGGCCGGCGAAAACAGCGTGGTTCATGAGGTTGAACGAAGAACCGCGGAGGTTCACTTTTAGACGCTCGGTGACCGCGAAGGTCTTCGTCAACGTAAGGTTCCAATTGTTCATCCCCGGGTTGCGCAGCCACGAGGCCCGCGCCGGTGCGTTGCCAAACGTGAAGTTCGCCGGCTGGGCAAACGCCGCGGTATTGAAATATCGGAGTAGCCGATCCTGCACGCCGCCGCTGATGCCGGCGTTGGGATCTCCCACGACGTTCGGCCGCTGACCGCCCGCGCCCGCCAAAAACAGAGTATTCTGATTGAGCCCAAAACTGAGCGGAAAGCCGCTCTGGAAGGTATTGAACATCGCTACGTTCCATCCGCCGATCACGGCGTCTAAGGATTTGCTCATCTGCTGGCCGACGGCCCGGCCCCGCCCAATTGGGACGTCCCAACTCATGGTGGTGGTTAAGCGCTGCGGCACATCAAACGCCGCTGGGCCGCGCTCGACGCTGCGGTTGTAGGTGTTCTGATAGGGTTGCAAATCGGTGAGATTCTTGGCCATTGTGTACGAGACGATCGTGGTCAGCCCCTTGTAGGACCGTGTCTCAAACTTGGCTTGGAGCGAGTGATACGACGAACTCCCGAAGGTTGGAAGGTTCCGCGTAATGTTGCCGTAGGCCGGAAACGGCCGGAGCAATTGTTGCCGCTGTACCGTCGCCCCGGCCAAGGGCCCGCTGGTCAGGGAACCGAAGTAGGGATTCGGCACCACCGTCAACAAACTCTGGCCTTCGGACAGGAACCGGGGATCCACCTGATTGAGGTTCTCCGAAACGTTGTTCCCGATCGAGACTTCGCTTGTCAGCCGCACGCCTTTGCCACCGATGTAGCCCACTTGCACGAGCGACCGCGCAAACAATTGGCGCTGCAGGTTTACATTCCAGGTGTGATAAATCGGCGTCCGGTCGGCCGGATCGACATAGCTGACATTCTGACCAAGGAACGCGGCCGCGTTCGCACCCACCGTGTTCAACTGCTGCGGGAACGGATTCGACAACCGATTGAACGGGGTGATTCCGTCCTGCGAGGTGACCATCGGGGTGGTTACTGAAAAGCCGACCGCGTCCACCGAACCCACCACGGGCACGTAGTTGAGCCCATAACCGGCGCGGATGACGGTCTTCGTATTCCACGAATACGCCAAGCCCAGCCGGGGTGCGAAGTTGTTCCGGTCCGGGTTGTAGATCCCTCGCGCGGAGTCCGTCGCGTA
>CANNLB010000561.1 GCA_947505565.1 Acidobacteriota bacterium
GGCTTCTTTCGTGATGATGACATCGTGAACGTGGCTTTCGCGTAAGCCGGCCGAGGAGATCCGGAGAAACGTCGCTCGTTCCTGGAGTTCCGGAATCGTCGCGCAACCGGTGTATCCCATACCGCTACGGAGTCCACCGACCAGTTGGAACACCAGTTCCGCAATCGGTCCCTTATGCGGCACCCGGCCTTCGATGCCTTCCGGGACCATTTTATCGCTGCGCGCCTGGCCGTAGCGATCGGCCGTGGACCCTTCACTCATCGCGCCGAGCGAACCCATGCCGCGGTAGGTTTTGAAGCTGCGGCCCTGGAACAGAATCGTCTCGCCGGGGCTTTCGTCGGTACCGGCCAATAGACTGCCGATCATGACGCAGTCGGCGCCAGCGGCGATGGCCTTGGTGACGTCGCCCGAATACTTGATGCCACCGTCGGAAATCAGCGGGACGCCCGCCTCGCGGGTAGCCTTGGCGCATTCGGCGATGGCGGTGATCTGCGGAACGCCGGCGCCGGAGACGACGCGGGTGGTGCAGATGGAGCCCGGTCCAATGCCGACCTTGATTCCGTCGGCACCGAGGCGGATGAGGTCGCGCGCACCTTCGTAGGTGCCAACGTTGCCGGCGAGGAGGTCGACGTCGGGGAAGGCGTGTTTGACGGCCTTGACGGCGTCCATGACGCCTTGAGAGTGGCCGTGGGCGGAGTCAATAGCGATGACGTCGACTTTGCGGCGGACCAATTCCTGAGCGCGTTCGAGGAAGTCGCCGGTGGAGCCGATGGCGGCGCCGACGCGAAGGCGGCCTTGGGAGTCCTTGGCGGCGTTGGGGTACTTCAACTTCTTTTGGATGTCTTTGACGGTGATGAGCCCTTTGAGCGTGTAGTGGTCATCGACGACAAGAAGTTTTTCGACGCGATGCTTGTGCAGGATGCTTTCGGCGTCTTCGAGCGTGGTACCGACCGGGACCGTAATGAGGCGGTCGCGACCCTGCGTCATGCGAGACGAGACCGGAAGATGAAAGTTCGTTTCAAAGCGCAGATCGCGGTTGGTGAGAATGCCGACGAGGTGACCGTCGACGGTCGTCACCGGGACACCGGAAATGCGGAACTGCTTCATGAGTTCGAGGGCGTCGTTGATGGGCTGGTCGGGGCGGATGGTAACCGGATCGACGATCATCCCACTTTCGGAGCGTTTCACGCGGTCGACCTCTTCCACCTGACGTTCCATGGTCATGTTGCGGTGAATGATGCCAATGCCACCCTGTTGGGCGAGCGCGATCGCGAGGTGAGCCTCGGTGACCGTATCCATAGCTGCGCTGACAATGGGGATTTGCAACGGGATGCGGCGGGTAAGCATGGTCCGGGTGTCGGCCTGCCCCGGCAGAACGGTGCTGTGGGCGGGCTGCAGAAGAACGTCGTCGAAGGTCAGGCCTTCCTTAATCTGATCGGGAATCATGTAACTATCCAGGATAGCTGGTAAACTGGGCGTTCATGTTAGCAGCTACCCAATTGCGCTCTGGAATGGTAGTGAAGTTCAACAACGAACTGCACACGGTTTTCAGCATGGTGCACCGTACCCCCGGGAATTTACGTGGATTTGTGCAGGTAAAAATGCGCAATCTGCGAAACGGTTCTCAGATCGAACACCGCTTTGCGTCGGAGGACAAGATTGAAAAAATCGCCCTCGACGAGCAGGAGATGGAATTTCTCTACGAAGACGGCGATACCTACTACTTCATGAACATCGAGAACTACGAGCAGCTTGGGTTTTCGTCGGATACTCTCGGCGACGCCGTCAAGTACCTGATTCCGAACCTGAAGATTAAGATCGAGTTCTACGAGGGACGTGCCGTGGGCGTGGACTTGCCTGCTACGGTGCCGATGAAAATTCTCGAGGTGGAGCCGGGGTTGAAAGGCGCGACGGTATCCAACGTCGGCAAGCCAGCCAAGATGGAAACCGGCTTAATTGTTCAGGTGCCGGCCTTCATTAACGAAGGCGAAGTGATTATGGTTTCAACGATCGACGGTTCATATCAGCAGCGCGCTTAGCAGCGTTTGTTCCTCGTGCGGAAACACCGTGCGGAGATCGATCAACAGCTGGCCCTTTTCGACACGGGCAATTATCGGCGGCTCGCCCAGGCGTAGCCGCCGTTCCATTTCCGGTTGGGGAATGGCGAGCAGGAAAGTCGGGAGCGATTGATCGGGGGTACTGCCGCCGCCGATGACCGACTGACCTTCAATGATCTGAGCCGGGAACGGGAGTTCGGCGAGCAGCCGTTCGGCGCGGGCGCGGATTTCGGCGGGGCTTTGGCGAATCATCGCCAAAGCCGGGAGTTGGTCCCAACGTTCCAGAACGAGGGCCTGGAGGCACGCTTCGAGCGCCTGGGTGACGAGTTTATCGAGCCGCAGGGCGCGGAACATGGGATTGCCGCGGATACGTTCCATCGTCGCTCCGTCCCCGGCAATGAGCCCGGCTTGGGGGCCGCCAAGGAGTTTATCACCAGAGAAAGAGACAACCGCGACGCCGGCTTGGAGTGAATCCTGAACGAGCGGTTCGTCGATGCCAAACGGTTTGAGATCGACTAGGCAGCCGGAGCCGAGATCTTCGTAGACGGGCACGGGGAGGCCGCAGAGTTCGCGCAAAGTGGGCTTGCCGGTGAAGCCGCTGATGTGAAAGTTCGAAGGGTGAACGCGGAGAATGAGCGCGGTGCGATCGGTGATCGCGGCCCGGTAATCCTCGATGCGGGTGCGGTTGGTGGTGCCGACTTCGACGAGGGTACAGCCGGCGCGGCGCATGATGTCAGGGATGCGAAAACCATCACCGATTTCGATGAGTTCGCCGCGGGAGACGATGACTTCGTGACCGGCGGCGAGTTCGTGGAGGACGAGATAGGTGGCGGCGGCGTTGTTGTTGACGGCGAGGCCGCGGGCGTTGAGCAAGTAGCCGAACAGACGATCGAGGTGGTGATCGCGGCGGCCGCGGCGGCCTTCGGCCAGGTTGTATTCGAGATTGGAGTAGCCGGGAATGGGCGCGACCGGGCCGAGGGGGGCGCGGCCGAGGTTCGTGTGGAGGATGACGCCGGTGGCGTTGATAACCGGGCGCAGCGAGGGCTGCGCCATTGCGTGGACGGTGGTCGCCGGGTCGGCCGGGCGACCGGCGCGGAACTCGGCCAGCGCGAGCTTGGCGGCGGATTTCAGCAGTTCGTGCGGGACGTCGGGGAATTGCGCGCGGAGTTTGACGAGCACCGCTTCGACGCTAGTGAGCTCCGTGATCATTTCTTCGAAATTTCTTTCAACATCGGAAAGAGCTGGCGGATCTCGGCTTCGGTGGGCTGACGACCGTACTCGCAGATCTCGAAGGCTTCGAGGTATTTCGGCGTCTTGCCCGGGCCGTACCATTTCTC
>CANNLB010000562.1 GCA_947505565.1 Acidobacteriota bacterium
TGTTCTTTGACTTGGCGCCGGTGAGCGGCGACGGCTCGATCCTGCAACGGCTACGGGCCCATGTGTTGGAGCAGTTGCGGGAGCAGCGCCAGGCGATCGAAATGCTGGCCCACGACACGCTGCGGGAGTTGCCGCCGTTGACGTTCTTCGGCGGTGAGGCCCGGGCGAGCTTCGACGTGGACGATGATTCGGCTGCTGCCGAACGCGGTGAGGGTGTTTGCCATGGCGAAGGGGCGGTTGGAGGTGGCCGGTACGTTGGGACGGCTTGTTGCCGCGATCGTTGATTTTCCGGACCGGGCAGCGGTTCTGTGTGAGGCGGCGCAAGCGTTTCGAGTGGCGTTGTACTCTCAGGCGATCGAAGGTGGTGGGCGGATCGAGCCGGTGAAGTTGGGCAAGTTTGAGCAACGGGTGCTGTGAAGACGGCGTTTGCCTCGATACAGCGGTTTCGTGAGTACCCGTATGCGACGTTGGCCTCGGTGGTGGACGGGGAGATTCTACTGGGGGACTCGTTCGAGGTGCTGCTGCAGATGGCTTACGACAACTCTTCGGTGACGGTGTATGGGATCACGCGGGACGAAGCGGGCGCACGGATGGAGGAGCGGGAGGCGTTGACGCTGTGCCTGGATTACTGGGGCGATGGGGTGACTGTGGGGCTACGCATTGGGCATGACATTCAGTCGCTAAAGGGCGTGTGCGAACGGTACTGCGGGACGACGCTGCGAAGCCGGTCGCTGGACACGATGGACCTGATGCTGCGTCTGGATGATGCAGGGCTGAGGCAAGCTTTGCGAGATATTCCGGGTGAAACCAAATGATCGGCACACGGCGGGCGGGGACCCGCTGCTGACGGCGCACGTTTTTCTGCGGCTGCCGCAGGCAGCGAAACGGATGGGGCGGGATACTTTGCCGCTATTGTACGAGCCGCACAAAGCGGCTACTTGGCGGCGCGGTCGTTGCGGTAGATGGTGCCTTCCTTCATGACGAAGAAGACCTTTTCGGTTTGGCGGATATCGACGGTGGGGTCGCCGGGGACGGCGACCACATCGGCGAGTTTGCCGGCGGTGAGGGTGCCGAGGCGGTCGGCGATGCCGAAGAGTTCGGCGTCGACGCTGGTGGCGGCTTTGAGGGCGTCGAGAGGCTTCATGCCGTGGTCGACGAGGAGGCGGAACTCGCCGGCGTTGCGGCCGTGGGGGTAGACGCCGGCGTCGGTGCCGAAGGCGATTTTGACCCCGGCGGAGATGGCGCGGCGGACGGTGAGGTCGATGGCATCGAGGGCGAGGCGGCCTTTGCGGACGACGCGGGGGTCAAGACGCCCGCCGGCGATGCCATCGCGGACGCCTTCTGCGGCCATGAGGGTGGGGACGTAGTAGGTGCCTTTGGCGACCATCAGCTTCAGGGCTTCGTCGTCGAGGAACGAGCCGTGTTCGATCGAGTCAATGCCGGCGCGGATGGCGCGTTTGGCACCTTCGGTGCCGTGGGCGTGAGCGGCGGCTTTCTTACCCATGCTGTGGGCTTGGTCGACCAGGGCGTTCATTTCTTCTTGCGTGAGTTGGGGGGAGTCGACGTCGTTGTTAAGGGACATAACGCCGCCGGTGGCGCAAACCTTGATGACGTCGGCACCGTACTTGACGTTCCAGCGGACAGCGGCGCGCATGGCGTCAGCACCGTTGCCAACGGCGGGGTTTTCGAGGGAGTCGGAGAGGGCTCCGGCGATATAACCGTTGGTGGCGTCGCAGTGGCCGCCGGTGGTGCCGATGGAGTTGACGACGGTGAGCATGCGGGGGCCTTCGATGTGGCCTTTGTTGATGGCTTCGCGGAGGCCGATGTTCATGAACTGGGAGCCGCCGAGATCGCGGATGGTGGTGAAGCCGGCGTGAAGGGTGATCTTGGCATTGGGGACGGCGGCTAGTGTTCGCTCGGGAATGGTTTGCGTGAGGCCGGAGAGTTGGCGGGCGGAGGAGTCGCCGGGGGCACCGCCGCGGAGGTGGGTGTGGGCGTCCATAAAGCCGGGGAGGAGGGTTGCGTCGCCGAGGTCAATGACCCGGGCGCCGGGGGGGATGATCGAGTTGGGGGAGGCGGATTCGATGCGGGTTCCGTTGATGATGAGGAGGCCGGGAGTGAGGACTGTGTTCGACTGCCCATCAAAAAGCCGGGCGGATTTAAGGGCGATGACTTCGGCGGCACAGGGGAGGGTGAGGAGGAAGGCGAGGAGGAGGGGGCGCATGGGATGAGTATAGCGGTGATTATTCGTGGGCGGCGGCGAGGACTTTTGCTTCGAGTTTCGGGGAGATGAAGAAGCGGGCATTAGCGCGAAGGGCGAGGATTTCCGGGTGTATGGCGCTGATTTGGCCGAGTTCCTTGGCCCGCAGAAGGACGCCGAGGACGCCGGTCGACTTCAGGCCGATCTCGTTGGGGACACGTCGCCCTTCTTCCTCGTCGATCAACAGGATTCCAGCTTGGCGCTCGGTGGCGAGGGCGATTGCTTCGGCCTCGCCGAGATGAAGTTACCTTGACAGGATCTTGACGAGGGCTATGGGCGATCTGGATCTGGCCCTCGGCGACGGCGCTGTTGATTACCGTGGGTTCGGGATGAGCGGTAAGTTCCTCGGCCACGGCCGGATGAATCCAGAGTTCGGGGAATTGGTGAAAGAGGAGGTCCAGTCGGCCGATGGACGCTAGATTTGAGATGGGGGAGGTGCTACTGACCGCGAGCATAGTCAAGGTCTTGGTCTAGCTCGGCGTCGCCGTAGTGGCGGGGGATGTTGCGGGTGGTGACAAGGTCGGCAAGGAGGCGGACGCTGTTGGCGATGGACCCGGGGATTTGCAAGTGGACGGTCATGCTGCGTCTTCTTTTAGGAGAGCCTGTATGGACGGAAAATCCGTGGTCAAGCTCCTGGGTCCGACCGAGGGATTCAAAGAGAACGGTATCCGGTAGCAGTGAATCCAAGACCCAAGAGTTTTTACTGAAGTGCCTTGAACGCTGCAGCGAGAGCCGGGAAAAAGTCGAGGTGGGTTTGGAAGTAGAAGTGGCCTCCGGAGAACTCAAGCCGGTTAAACGGGCCCGTGGTGACTTCGGACCAGGGGTCGAGGTGTTCAGGGCGGACTTGGGGGTCTTCGGCGCCTCCTATGGCCGTTACCGGGATCGTTAGAGGCTCTGTTGCATGGTAGACCCAGTTGCGGAACAGGCGGGTATCGGCACGGAAGGCGGGGAGCAGCGCTTCGAGACGATTGCGGGGGGCTCCTCCGAGACGCTCGAGCTGGCGCAGTAACTCCTCGTCGGTCGGTTCGGGGGGCGGGGTATAGTCCAGGCGGAACTTCGGGGCTCGGGCGGCGGAGACAATCAGGGCCGATGGGTTGGTTCGACGGGCGGTCTCAAAGGCAGA
>CANNLB010000563.1 GCA_947505565.1 Acidobacteriota bacterium
ATCCAGCGGTGTTCGGCGGTGGGGGCGGGGGGCTTGGGGCCGAGGTAGAGACCGCCCTTGGGTGCTTTGACGGGTTCGGCGGTGACGACGGAGGTGAGGAATACGAGGTTGCCCGAGACGATGGGGGAGGACCAGCCGGTACCGGGGATGGTGGTGGCCCAGGCCACATTTTTGGTAGGGGACCAGATTGTGGGGAGGCTGGGGTCATCGGCGGTGATGCCGGTGGAACCGGGGCCGCGGAACTGGGGCCATTCGGGGGTGGCGAAGAGGAAGAGCGCGAGGAGGAGATGCATGGGTTAACTGACTCCGGACTGTTGGCGGATGGGGACTTGGCGGGCCGTGAGTTCTTCGAGCAGGACGTTGACGGCGGGCGATGGGGGCTGTTCGAGAACGATGGCCCAGGTAAGATTTTCGCGGAACTCCTTGGTGGAGACGTTCCACTGTTGATACTCGTCGGTGGCGTTGATGCCGGAGCCGATTTGGATGATGGACCAGCGGCGGGCTAGTTGCTGGGCGACTTCGAGGGAGGGCTCGGGGCCGCGGACGATGAAGTGGTTGTCGGCGATAACTAAGAGTCCAATCATACCGGTAGGCGGCGTTCGAGGTAGTCGACGAAGCGCGCGGTGGGATCGAAGCCGACGACGTTGACAGCGTCGGTGACGAAGTTGGACAGGGCGTTGATGTCGTAGTAGTTGATGAGGCCGGTGCGGTCGTCGATGAGGAACTCGATGCCGCCGACGTCAAGCTGGCCGGCCTTGGCGAGGGCAAGGGCTCCGGCGATAGCCTCGGGCCCGGGGTCGGCCCGTTCGATGCGGAGTTTCTTTTTGCCGGGTGTGTCGATCGGGCACGCGGCGATCTCCTCAACCTGGCAGATGTCGGCGGGGCAGAGGTTGAAACTGGATAGATCCGGCCAGATGCGGATGGCGTAGAGGAACTCGCCGTCGAGGACTTCGACGCGGACGATGGATTGGTCACGGGCGGTGAGGAACTCTTGCAGCAGGGCCGTACCGTCGACGCCGAAGTCGAAATCGGCAGCGGCGAGTTGTTCGAGCGAATCGAAGCGGACGATGCCGGCTCCGCTGCCGCCGACGTTGGGCTTGAAGACGATGGGGAAGGTTAGGGTTTTGGCCGCTTCGAGAATGCGGGAAGCGTGGTTGACGACGACGGCTTGGGGGTAGGAGACGCCACAGCGGCGGAACAAGTCGAGCTGCCATGCCTTCGAGATTTCGACAGCGTAGGCGGCACTGCCATTGACGACGGGGACGCCGGTTGCTTCGAGATGGCGGAGATAATCTCGCACGAGGAAGACGCCGTTGCCGTGGCCGCGACGATGGGAGGAGGGGCTCATACGGTTGACGACGAGGTCAACGGCGGGGCGAACGGTGGGGTCGTAGAGGAAGGCATCCGCCGGAAGCTTCGTGAAGGGGATGTGGCGGAGGGTGAGTTCGGCGAAGAGGAGTTCGAACCACTCGGGATGCTCGTAGAGGATGCCTATGTTCATTTACGCCTTTTTCCCGTCGACCTTGCCGGTTTTACCATCCGAACCGGAGAAAGTGCCTTTGACGTTGCCGTCCTTGAAGACGAGCTTGAGCGAGTAGGTGGTGCCTTCGGCAGAGATTTTGAAAGATACTTCGTCTCCGGAGACGGTGAAATCTTTGGTGGGGATGGAGGCATCCTGGACGTTGATGAATCCGGAGAGCTTGCCGCCGGAGTCTCGGATGATGAGTTGGACCTGGGATTGTTCGCCATCGGAGCCAGTGCCGAGGAGCTCCCATTTGCCGGTGATGTCGGCGGCGAGCGAGAGGGCCGCCGTTAGAAAGAAAAGGGCTAGAGTTCGAAACATTGAATGGATCTCCTGTGATACAGATGAGAGGGTATGCTTAATCGTCGCGTGTTTTTAGGTTCCGCCGCCACTGTCGCTTTGATGCCGGCGGCGAAAAAGAAGATTCCGATCGGACTGGAGCTTTACTCGGTTCGGGAGGAGTTGGCCAAGGACGTTTTCGGTACGGTGAAGGCCGTGGCGAAGCTTGGCTACGAGGGGGTGGAATTCTTTTCGCCCTATACGCAATGGAAGCCGGAGTATGCTAAAGAAGTTCGGAAATTGCTGGACGATGTGAACATGAAGTGCTTGTCGACGCACAACGGGAACCAGGCGTTTGCGCCGACGGACGTGGAGCGGGTGGCGGAGCTGAACACGATTTTGGGTTCGAAGCTGATGGTGATGGCGTCGGCGGGTCGGGTGACCACGCTGGACGGTTGGAAGGGCGTGGCGGAGAAGTTGGGGAAGGCGTCGGAGACGACCGCGAAGGCGGGGATTCGGGTGGGATTCCATAATCATCTGGTGGAGTTTCAGCCGCTGGATGGGAAGATGCCGATGGTGGTTTTGGCGGAGAACACGCCGAAATCGGTGGTTTTGCAGTTGGACGTGGGGACTTGTGTCGAGTCTGGAAACGACCCGGTGAAGTGGATTAAAGACCATCCGGGGCGGATTGTTTCGCTGCATTTGAAGGATTGGGCGGCGGCTCCGGGGAAGGGTTACGAGAGTGTGTTTGGGGAAGGGGCGGCACCGTGGAAGAAGATTTTTGCGATGGCGGAGAAGGTGGGCGGGGTGGAAGGCTACCTGATTGAGTACGAGGGAAAGACGACGCCGATGGCGACGGTCGGACGTTGCCTGGAGAACTATCGCAAACTGAAGGGATGATCCGTTCTCTTCTATTGAGCTTGGTTTGTTTCGGCATCCTATCTGCGCAGGATGCCGAACTCGTGTTGCGGACGACCGTGGGTTACGGGACGATGCTGGCGAGTCGTCCGCTAGCGGACGAGCAGAAGGCCGAAGCCAAGAGGCTGGGGGCGGCGGCGCAGGCGGCGGCGGCGGGGGGAAAGTATGGCGACGCGATGCGGAGCTATGCGCAAGGGACGGCGTTGATGATGGGGCAGGAGTGGACGCCGGCGGTGGAGTTTGCGGCGGGGTTGCAGGCGAAGGCGGACCATGCGGTGGTGGCACCAGGGTCGACGGTGAAGGTGACGTTGGGGACGATGTTTGCGGCGACGCGGCCGGTGACGGAGAAGGTGGCGGTGACGCTGACGCTGCGGCGACCGAACGAGATGGCGGGTCCGCCGGTGGCGGCGGCAATGATCGTGAACGGGGCCAAATTGCCGATGGTAATGGAGGCGAAGATTCCAGCGGGGGCGGCGGGAGACTACCTAGTGGATGCCAGGTTATCGCTGGGCGAGAAATCGCTGCCGGGGCGGACGATTGCCCTGCACGTGGAGGATTTGGCGGCAGAGGTGGCGACGCTGAAGCAGCGGAACCCGGAGGACCCGACGGCGGCCTATGCGCTGGCGCTGTATGAGCGGGCGGATCGGGGGGGAAAGAGTGTA
>CANNLB010000564.1 GCA_947505565.1 Acidobacteriota bacterium
CATCGAGCGGGAACGACCTGCCGAGCTCGCCAAAGCCCTTGGCGCAGGTAGAGATATCCGAAACGAGCCATGTCGCGAGCGCTCATCGAGAAGACGTAGCTCAAATATTTGAAACCGCCGACCAGCTTAGAGCCTTCCACCCGCCGAATCGTCCGTCGCCGGGCACATACTCTTCTATTCCGATCGGTTCGGCGATCCGCTCAGCAAATTCCGCTAAAAGTTTCTCGCCGGTCACCTGCTCGAAAATGGCACCGGTTTGTCAGGCCGCGTCATGATAGCCGCCGGAGCGAGCGCGGAGCAGGTCGAGGATGGTGGCTTGTTTCTCTTCGGTCGTCACCACCGGAGGGGTGTCGTCAATGCCGAGATCTTCGAGGGTCTTGCCGATGTCGATATGACCTGTGGCGACATGGCTGCCGTAAAGCACGCGCAAGTAACTTTTGCAGATCGACCGTACCTCGATTTTCTTCGCGCTTGCCGGGGGTTTGGCCGTTCGTCGATGGGGTGCAGGAAGTGGTTATGCGGAAGACGGCCAGGCCAAGCCTCGAAAACGCGAGGAATCCCTGCCGTGTCATGCCCGATACGCGATTTGGCGCCGCAAAACGGGTCACGGATAACGCGTGGGCTCGCGACCGGTTACAGATGGGGCTTCCGCAACGTCATCGTAATGCCGTCCTGGAGCTGGCCGGGGAGGATGGTGCAGGCGAGGTCGTAGAAGAAATTCTTCGGTCCGAAGTAATTGCGGAGCCAAATGCCGGTAACGTCGAACTTACTTTGCCGAGCGAGTAGTTGCAGGTCCGCGATCGTGTATTCGCAAAAATGGCCCGGGTTGGACGAGTCTTCGCGAATGATCTCAAACGGACTGCGCCCAAGGACCATCCCGATGCGCTTGCCCAAGCTGATGGGGTTAGGCGTTTGCAGCACCAGCAAGCCACCCGGCCGCAACCACGAAGCCACGCAGGCCAGCACCTGCGACGGCGCGGTGTGGAGGTGCTCGATCACCTCCGCCATCACGACAATATCGTAGGGCTCAACCACCGGCCAGGCTGCCGGGTCCGCCGCGTGGTTCAGATCGAAGTTGATATGCTGGCCGCGCAACTGGCCGGTAAAGCGATGATCGAAATAGCCGATCGTGTCGACCGTAGCGTCGGGCAAGCACTGCTGGAATAGGACCGTCTGATGGGAGAGCCCGACATCGAGGAGCCGCCCAAACCCTTGCTCTACATTCACGATCCGCTGGATCGAGTCGCACAGGAACTGGTAGCGCCGGTGATGGAAACGTAAATATTCTTCAGGAGGAGCAGCCATCGACCGTAGATTCCGATTGTAGAGGATAATCAGAGCAGTGTCTAAGTGGAAAGATTTGGAGCAGCGGCTGGCGAGCACCGAGCAACAGTTGCGCCTCTTTCAAAGAATCAGCCGGTTGATGGCGAGCGAAGCGACGTTACAACAGGTGCTCAACTCGATTGTGCGGCTGATTCAAGAGTTCACTGTTTGCGATTCGTGTCTTGTGTATCTGCTCGAAGGTAAAGAGCTCGTCCTCTGTGCGTCGAACGACGCGCCGGAACATACGCTGGGACGCGTGCGACTGAGCTTGAACGAAGGCTTGACCGGGTGGGTCGCGCGCGAACGGCGGTTGTTGGCCATCTCGCAGGACGCCTATAGCGACCCGCGGTTTAAGACGTTTTCCGAGTTGGAAGCCGATACGTTTGAGGCTTTCCTCTCGGCCCCGGTGATGGCGCGAAGCAAAGTGGTGGGTGTGATCAACGTGCAACACCGGGAGACACACGCCTACACCGGAGACGAAATGGAGTTACTGACGACCGTGGGAGAACAGGTGGGTTGCCTGCTGCTGTTGGCGCGCATGGACAAGGCAACGCTTGAGCGTGCGGTGTCGCTTGAAAGCGTTCTTGCCGGAACGGTAGCGGCTGCAAGGGGATGATGCGAGCGCGTGTTTTTCTTTGCGGGCTTTTGCTGACGGCGACCGCTGCGGGAGCGGCGGATAAATGGAATATCGCTTTTTTTCACGACGAAAAAGATTCCGAACTGACGCTCGTGCAGCTTCTGTTTCCTTCCGAGCGGCGCGGCATCGCGATTGGGGCGTTGATCGAGAAGGGCGGTCGGGTGAAGCCGGTCGCCATCGTGACGGGCGACGGCGGCAAGCGTTGGGAGAAAATCCCGTTGAAAGATACGCCCACCGCGATCAGTTGCGTAAACGATTCGGCGTGCTGGATCGCGACGGAGAAAGGTGTCTGGCTGACCGAAGAGGCCGGACGGACCTGGCGAAAAGTTTCCGGTCAGAAAGGGATTCTTGCGCTTCACTTTGAATCTGCCACCCGCGGCTTTGCGGCGGGCTCGGCAAAGTCCATCTGGGAGACCAAAGACGGCGGCAAGACCTGGACCCCGTTGGCGATCACCAAAGCGATTGAAGCGAAGCCGGAGTACGCCGCGTTCCATACAATGGGATTCGGGGGCAAGATCGGGATGGTGGCAGGCACCAGTCGGCCGCCCCGCCGGGATGACCGCCGGCTCTTTCCGCCCTGGATGGAGCCCGAACTCGAAGCCAAGCGCCGCAGTTGGCCAAATCTGGTGATGATGGCTGAAACCCGGGACAGCGGCGACACCTGGAAGATTGCAACGGCATCTATCTTCGGAATGGTGAGTCGGATTTTGATTGATCCGGCGGGCTTTGCGCTGGCGCTGATCGGTTTCGAAGATTCTTTCGAGGTGCCCGCGGAAGTGGACCAGATTGACTTTCGGACCGGAAAGATGACTCCCATCTACCGACGAAAAGAGCACGCCGTGCGAGACATCGCATATCTTCCGAACCGATCGATTGTTGTGGCAGGAATTGAGCCGACGGGTTTGCGGAGTTTGAAGCTACCCAGCCGGGTGGTGATCCGGGAAGGGGCGATCGACTCCAAAAATACCGTCGGCAAGTTTGTCGACCACGACGTGGATTACCGCGCTACCGCCCGCGACGTGAAATTAGCGACCGCGCCGGACGGCCAACTCTGGGCGATCACCGACAATGGGATGATTCTGCGTCTCGACCGCAGGTAGCTTCGGAATAACCTCGTCTTAGACGTTATCAAAGACGATGGGGCTGCGTTCATACCGCTTGTGCAGACTAAACACCACCTTGACGCGGCGGAAGCTCCAGAAGTTATGCCGACAGTATTCGCACCGCACAGTCTTAGCTCTCAACGCCACGGCAATGCGGGTGGCCATCGGGGGATTGTAGTGGTCAGCGTTCCACTTCGAAAGATCCAGCCGGTGGCACCGCGGACACTTGGCGTAGAACATCTGTCGGATGCGCCAAATGCTGGCCCGGAAACGATGATCACAATCCTGGCAGCGAAAGGGTGCAATTCCGA
>CANNLB010000565.1 GCA_947505565.1 Acidobacteriota bacterium
AAATCCACCCTGAGGGAGGGGCTGGGCGCGGTTGCTTTGTTCGCGTTCGGCGATGAGGATGGCGAATGCGGCTGCGCGGCGCCCTTTCTGGCGGCGTTCGCGCAGAGCGTGGAGTTCGACGTCGGGGGGCGAAGAGCGCGGTGCCGGGGGTATGACGACGCCCATGACGTTGCTCATGCGGGTCGTCTCAATCAGGTGCCATCTCGGTTCGGAGGCGCTCGAATTCGGGCGAGGCGGAGCCTTCGGCGAGTTCGATGACGAGTTGACCGGGGCCGCTGGGAGCACGCTCTCCCAGGTGTGCGTGGGCGGGGTAGCTCTGGCTCTACCAGAGCAGGTCGAGGTCGCAAGCCAGTGAGTGCGGCGCCGGATCGGTGAGGAACATGGCGGACTAGGGGAGAGGAAGGAGGCGGATGTTCCGGAACTCGACGGGGTGGCTTTCCGACTGGAGGCCGAGGTAGCCTTCGCTGAGGAGCTTGCCGTCGATCTTGACGGCGGGGTTGAAGCGGTTAGCGACGCCTCCGCCGATTTGGGGCTTTTCGTATTCAAGGACGAGTTCGCCGTCGAGGAAGTGGCGAACCTTTTCCGAGCCGAGGACTTCGACTTCGACGTGGACCCAATCGTTTCCGCGAAGGACGCGGGAGGTGGAGTTGGTGCAATGGGCCTTCACCATCGCGCCCTTCATGAAGATTTCGGTGCCGGGGGTGCAGACGTTCATGGTGGGGCGATTCAGGCCGCCATCGTTGCTGAGGAACTGAGCTTCGACGGAGATGGGCCAATCCTGATCCTTGAGGATGGACTCGGGGGATTGGGAGTGGATCATGACGCCGCTGTTGAGGCGGGCGTAGCTGGGGCCATCCTTCATCTGTTCGCCGAGGAGGCGGTATTCGAGCGCGAGGCGGTAGCGGGAGAAGGACTGCTTGTAGAAGAGATGGGAGAAACGGGCGCCGAATTCCTTGTACTTGTCGTAGGAGACTTGGATGACGCCGTCCTTGACCCGGAAGGTGTCGCCGTAGTTATCGCCGAGTTCATGGCCGGCGATTTTGACGACCCAGCCATCGAGGTTTTTGCCGTTGAAGAGTTCAACCCACTGGCCGGCGGGAATGAAGCGGTTGAACCATTTGAGCTGCCAGTTGAGGCTCTCGACGAGGTGCTTGGGTTCGCCCGAACGGGTGAGGTTGTGATTCTCGCGGGGGAAGACGACGAACTCGGAGGTGACGCCGTAGTGTCGGAGGGCGCGGAACCATTGCTCGCCTTGTTCTAGAGGGACGCGGAGGTCGTTGTCGGAGTGGAGGATGAGAGTGGGCGTTTTGACGTATTTCGCGTACTTAAGGGGGGAGGCCTGCCAGTAGGTGTCGAAGTGGTCGAAGAGGACGCCGCCGAAGTCTTCGTCATGGCCGTAGGCGCCGTCGCGGGTGCCTTCGTCGCTGATGAAGTTGGAGATGCTGCGGAGGGTGACGGCGGCTTTGAAGCGGTTGGTGTGGCCGACGATCCAGTTGGTGAGGAAGCCGCCGTAGCTGCCGCCGGTGACGCCGAGGCGGTTGGCGTCGATCCAGGAGTTACGCTTGATGGCTTCGTCCAGGCCGGTCATGACGTCGACGTAGTCCATTTTGCCCCAGTTGTCTTTAATGCCGCGGGCGAACTCTTCGCCGTAGCCGGTGGAGCCGCGGGGGTTGGGGAAGAAGACGCCGTAGCCTTTGCCGGCGTAGATTTGGAATTCGTGGAACCAGTCGACGCCGTACATGCTGGCGGGGCCGCCGTGGATGTTGAGGAGGAGCGGATATTTGCGGCCTTCGACGAAGCCGACGGGCTTGACGAGGAAGCCTTCGACGGGGAGGCCATCGGTGGACTGGTAGGCGAGACGTTCGACGCTGGAGAGGTCGAGATCATTCCAGAGGGCGGCGTTGTGCGTCGTGAGGCGGCGTTCGGCGGAGCCGTCCAAGCGGGCGGTGTAGATATCGTCGAGGGTTTTGAAATCGTTGACGAGGTAGGCTAGGCGGTTACCTTGCTTGGAGTAAGAGCGGACGGCGCGTTCGCCGGCGAGGAGGGGCTTGGCGGTTTTGGCGGCGAGGTCGACGCGGTAGATTTGATAGGTGCCGCGGTGGCCGGTTTCAAAGAGCATGGCGGCGGCGCCGGCGAATTGGAGGTTGGTGGGGATGAGGTCCATGCCATTGACGGCGAGGACGGAGGGCTGGCCGCCGGTGGCGGGGGCGAGGTAGATTTTGGGATGCTGGCGGGGCTTGACGCTGCCGAGGAAGGCGATGGTTTTGCCATCGGGCGCCCAGCGGGGGCTGTAGTCGGCCTCGGTGTGGTCGGAGATTTTGGTGAGTGGGCCTCCGGCGGCGGAGATGGTCCAGACGTCGGAGTCGCGGGAGTCTTCGTGGACGCGGTCGGTGCGGTCGGAGACGAAGGCGATGGTTTTGCCGTCGGGGGACCATTGTGGGTCGGACTCGTCGAGGTCGTTGGAAGGGGTGAGTTGGCGGGCGGCACCGGTGGCGGCGTCGGCGATGAAAAGGTGGGCGTGTTTGTCGTCGAACCAGCCCGAGTCGTTGAATTTGTAGCGGGTGGAGCGGTAGTGGCGGGCGTCGGAGGGGAGGGGGGCGAGGTCGGAGGGTCCGGTGCGGGAGACGATGACGAAGCGGTCGCCTTGGGGGGACCAGACGAAGGAGGAGACGCCGTTTTTGATGTCGGTGAGTTTGCGGGGTTCGCCGCCGTTGAGGGAGAGGAGGTAGATTTGAGGGCGGGTGGCTTCGCCGCGGGCGGAGAGGAAGGCGAGGGTTTTTCCGTCGGGGGACCACTGGGGGCTGGAGGAGTTGGCGGACTCGCTGGTCAGGAGCCGGGGTGGGGCGCTGCCATCATAGGGGACGAGCCATAGAGCGGTGAAGCGGCGGTTGAGCTTTTGGTTAACTTTGGTGAGGGGGAAGGCGATTTGGGTGCCGTCGGGGGAGAGGGCGGGGGCGCCGACGAACTCGAAGCGGTAGTAGTCTTCGGGGGTGACGGGCCGGGCGGCGAGGGAGAGGGCGCAGGCCAGAAGGAGGAGCAGACGCATGGAGCCGAGTTTAGCGTACCCAGTGTGATATGTTGCGGGGAAGCCTATGGAACGATTTTTCCCCTACTTGCTGGTGGCGGCGGCCTTTGGCCAGGCCCCGGTGCCGAACACGGATATTCACTACAAGCTGGCGTCGGATGCGCTGGTGATGGAGGGGGTGCCGGTGGGCGAGATTCGCGGGCCATTCACGCTTCCGAGCGAAGCGTATCCGGGGACGCAGCATACCTACTGGGTTTATGTTCCGGCGCAGTATGATGCGGCGGTGGCGGCGAGCTTGATGATCTATCAGGACGGGCAAGCGTTCATGGCTCCCGAGGGGGATATTCGG
>CANNLB010000566.1 GCA_947505565.1 Acidobacteriota bacterium
CCCGGACGGCACGAACGCTCGCCGGGCTCAGCTCAGCTTGCGCTTCGTCTTCTAACCTAAACCCGAACAACAAAACGGCGGCCGAGTAAATGCCCGGCCGCCGGTTTGCTATTTCCCTACCAGACTTCCCAACTCCTGCACCGCCTGCCGGAGCCTCGTGTTCTGGTCCATCAACTCGTGACTGGAAGCCGCCGTCTGCTCCGTATTCGCCGCAATCGACTGCGTCAACCCGTTCAGTTCGACCATCGACCGAGTCGCCCCCTCCATGTCTCCGAGTTGTCCCCGGCAGACCCCGGCCAGCGCTTCCACTACCTTGCCGACTTCCTGCCCTTTCCCGACGATCACATCGAAGTTCCCCGAGACGCGCTCGCAAAGCGCGACCCCAGTTTCCGTTCGCGCCAAGGCCTCGGAGATCCTCGTCTCGGTTTGCTTGGCGGCTTCGGTCGATCGCATCGCCAAGTTCCGCACCTCGTCGGCGACGACGGCAAAACCGGCTCCCGATTCTCCGGCCCGCGCTGCTTCCACGGCCGCATTCAAGGCCAAAATATTGGTCTGAAAAGCAATCGCGTCCACTTCCTTGATGATGCCGGCAATCTCCATGCTCGACGCCCGGATCGAGCGCATCGCCAGTAACATCTCGCCGATCTGTTGCTTCCCTTGGACCCCGGCCGAAGCCGCATCGGTCGCCAACTGGCGAGCCGTGTCTGCGATTCCCATCTTGTGTCGCGACGCCTCAATCGTCGTCTCCAAATTCTGCGAACTTTGCGCCGTTAGCGTCGCCTGATGCGTCGCCCCCTGCGCCAAGCTCTGGCCCGCGCTGGCAATCTGGGCCGAAGCCGATGCCGCATCCTGGGCCACCCGCTCCACATCTGAAATCACGCGCCGCAACGGACCGTTGATCCAACGGCCATTCAGCCACCAAAAGCCGGTAATCACCAGCGCCATCACGGGGATCATCCACCCTGCCAGTCGCCCCATCCCCATCATCGCTTGCTGGTCCACCGCTGCCAGGTCCCCTTTCAACAGAAACATCCCATGAATCTCCCCCGCCTTCCAGCCTTCCATTCGAAATCCCAAAACGTCCTTGCCGTCCTTGGTCGCACTCATACCCGCGTCCCCATGGCAACTCATGCAGTCACTCGTCATCCGCACCGGCCGCGCCAGCACAACCTGATTCTTGCTGGTGTCAACGGAAAAGTACTCCGCCACACTGCCGCTGTCGATCTGCTGCAATATCGCCGTCTCGTCTTCAACCGGCGCGTTCTGCGCGTTTCGCGGGTTCGTCCGCACCACTCGGAATTTGTATCCCTGTGCCTTTGCCGCCTGCTCCACTGCTCGCCACGCCGCGACCACCGGCACCGTCTGGTAAATCGTTGATTTCCGGAAATCGTTGCTCTGCTTCGACTCGGTCGCTAACCTGGCCGTGTCAAAAGCCCCCTCCCGCGTCAAGTTCGAGATCGATTCACGGACGTTTTCCGCCTCGATCAACGTGCTGCTCATTGTGGCCCGCATCATCGCGATGCCCTGATCACGAATCACCACCCGGACCACCGCAAATGCGGTCAAAGTCGCCAAAACGATGCCGCCTGCGGCGGCCAAGACAATTTTCCTTCCAAGCACCATGGATTTTCCTACTCCTACATGGCATATCGTGGATCGGGTCGGGAATGTGAATATTCTTTGTCCGTGATGGATCCCGCTAACATTTTCCCCCTGTTCGTGATAGAACACTTGATTATGAACTCCGGCCCTTTCTTTTCCCCCACCCCCCAAACCGCTTCCGGCCTCCCCGCCGGCATGCAAATGGGTGGCTTCCAGGCTCCTCCGTCTCAAGGCGGAGGTTACCCCCCGCCCCAGCAGCCCTATCAGCCCAGCAGCATGCCTAACAATGTGGCCGCCCTGCTCTGCTACGCCTTCGGATTCATCACCGGAATTCTGTTCCTGTTCCTGGAACCCTACAACCGGGATCGAAACATCCGCTTCCACGCCTTCCAATCCATCTTTACCTTCGGCGGTCTCTTCGGCGTACATTTCGCACTGTCGATTATGGCGAACATCGCGGTCCGCATCGTCGGCCTGTTCGGCCTGCTCTTCAGCCTCCTCAGTCTGATGGTCTTTCTCATCGGCCTCGGCCTCTGGATCTTCCTTATGGTCAAAGCCTACCAAGGCGAAAAGTTCTCGCTGCCCATCATCGGGCCGCTGGCTGAAAAACAGGCGTAGCCAAATTCATCGCTCCTGCGTCCCAATAGAGTGTCGTTTCGACTTTTGTGTTCCTTCCCCCTCGCTCTGGGCGTGCTGATGGCCCAGAGCCCCCAGCCGTCTCTACCGACCATCGGCATCATCGATTTTTTCGGCGTTCGCAAAGCCAGTATCGATCGGCTTAAAAAGGCGATCGGTGCCGTCGAAGGCGATCCCCTCCCCAAATCCAAGGGGCTCGTCGAAGACCGCATGGAACTCGTCAACTTGGTCGTCCGCGCCCGCCTCGAAGCCGTCTGCTGCGAAGACGGGAAAGCCGTTCTCTATATCGGCGTCGAAGAAAAAGGAGCCGCCGCGTTCAACTACCGCGAATCGCCCGAAGGCACCGCCAAGCTCCCCGAGGAGATCGTCGACACCTATCTCCAGTTCTTCGAAAAACTCCAAACCGCCATCCGCCAAAACGACATCGCCGAAGATCTCACCCGCGGCCACAGCTTCATGGCCAACGCCGCCGCCCGCGCCGATCAAGTCAAGTTCCTCCCGCTCGCCAAAACCAACGAAGCCATCCTGCGCGAAGTCCTCCGCACGAGCGGCGACGAAGTCGAACGCGCCATCGCCGCCTACGTCATCGCCTACGTCCCTAACAAAGCCACCATCACCGACGACCTCCAATACGCCATGCAGGACCCCGACGACGGAGTCCGCAACAACGCCATGCGCTCCCTCCTCGGCCTTACCATCCTTAGCGAAAAAGAACCCCGCCTCGGCCTGAAAATCAGCCCCACCTGGTTCGTCGAACAGCTCAATTCCATCGTCTGGAACGATCGCAACAAAGCCGCCACCGCCCTGCTTACCCTCACCGAGAAGCAAAATCCGCAAATCCTCGCCATGCTGCGCGAACGCTCTCTCGACGCCCTTATTGACATGTCCCGCTGGCGCCACCTCAGCCACGCCCTCCCCGGATACATCCTCTTGGGGCGCATCGCCGGCTACGACGAAAAGCGCCTCCAAGCCGCCTGGAGCGCCGGCCAGCACCAGCCTCTGACCGAAGAGATCGTCAAGGAACTCACCCGGAAGAAGAAATAGCCCTTACCGCTTCCCGCGCGTCTTCAAAAATTCAATCAACGCCGCCGGGTCGTCGGTGATAATGGCGTCCACCCCCGCCGCCACC
>CANNLB010000567.1 GCA_947505565.1 Acidobacteriota bacterium
ACCTGGGCGAGACGATCTCGATGCGATCGAAGGAAGAGGCGCACGATTATCGTTACTTTCCGGAGCCGGATTTGATTCCGCTGCGGATTAGCGCGGAGTGGCTGGCGCAGGTGACGGAGACCATGCCGGAGTTGCCGCAGGCGCGGCGGGCTCGGTTCGCATCGGCGTATGGCCTGAGCGAGTACGATGCGCAAGTGCTGACAGTGACGCGGGAGATTGCCGACTACTTTGAACGCGCGGCCAAGGCGTGCGGCGACCCGAAGCAAGCGGCCAACTGGGTGATGGGCGATTTGGCCGGGATGCTGAAAGCGGACGACAAGGAGATTGCGGAGTCGCCGATTTCGGCCGAGCATCTGGGGGAGCTGATTGGACTGATCTTGAAAGGCGAACTATCCGGCAAGCTGGCGAAGGACATCTTCCCGAAAATGTATGCGACCGGCGAGGCGCCGGGAGTGATCATGGAGCGCGAGGGGCTGAAGCAGATCAGCGACTCTGGGGCACTCGAGAAGTTCGTGGACGAGGTTCTGGCCGCGAATCCGAAGCAGGTGGAGCAGTACCGGGCCGGCAAGACGACGGTCATCGGGTTCCTGGTGGGCCAAGTGATGAAGCTATCGCGCGGCCAGGCCAATCCTGGCGCGGTGAACGCGCTGTTCGCCGAGAAGCTGAAGTAGGCCGCCATGGACGCCAGCCCATGCCGATTATCAACCATTTGTTCTTCACCGAGCTGCTCGGGCTTCGGGTCTACGACCTCAAGGGCCGCGAGTTGGGGCGTATTCGTGACGCGGCGTTAGTTCCGTTAGTGGACGCCATTCGCGTCGACCGTTTCCTACTTGGCGGGGGGCCGGCTTGGCTGACGGTGCGCTATGACCAAGTGGACCGGATCAACCTGGACGGCCTGTGGCTGCGGGACGAACTGTTGACGCCGTACCATCGGGAGGAGTGCATGCTGCGGATCGGTCGCGACCTGCTCGACCAGCAGATCATCGACGTGGACGGGCGGAAGGTAGTTCGGGTTTCCGATGTGACCTTCAACCTAGACAGTTCGCTTGGCTATGACGAGTTGCGGATCGTAGAAGTTGATATCGGGCTGCGGAGCATGTTCCGGCGGGTAACGCAGGGGCTGTTACCACGTCCGCTCATCCGGCGGCTAATGATGCCGATTCCGCCGAACTCGATCAACTGGCAGGTCTGCAATATCGTCGAGAGCGATCCGCAGCGGCGTCTACATTTGAACATTTCCCACGATCGGCTGGAGCACCTGCATCCGGCCGACTTGGCCGACATCGTCGAGGCGCTGGGTCCCGAGGATCGGGAGGCTATTTTTGAATCGATTGATAGCGAAGTGGCGGCGGATGCCTTGTCTGAGATTTCGCCTGAGATCCAGTCCAGCATTCTCGAATCGCTCGACGAGGAGAAGGCCGCCGATATCATTGAGGAGATGTCGCCGGACGAAGCGGCTGACGTGCTGGGCGACCTTGACCAGGACACCTACGAAGCGATTCTCGAGGAGATGGGAAACGAACCCAAGGCCGAGGTTCAAGAGTTGCTGGAGCATCGGGAGGATTCGGCCGGACGGCTGATGACGACCGAGTATGTCACGCTGTTGACGGATGCGACGGTGGCCGACGCGATTGCGGCGATCGCGGCCAACGCCGAGATCATCGACAACCTGAACACGCTGTTTCTGATCGATGGGGATGAGAAACTGACGGGTGCTGTTCCGCTGGCGCGGCTGTTTACGGTGACCGGTTCGGAGCCGCTCGCCGCGTTACAAGCCGAACGACTGCTTTCGGTACCGGTGACCGAGAAGCAGGACCGTATCACGGAACTTTTCGACAAGTACAACTTGCTGACGCTGCCGGTTCTCGACAAGCAGAAGCGGCTGGTCGGAGTCATCCATGCGGACGATATCATCGCTCTTTTAAGGAGTCTATAGGCCATGTTCCACCGACTCAAATACCACATTGCGGTGTTCTTCTCCGTGATCGGACCGGGTTTCATTACGGCCGTCGTGGATAACGACGCGGGCGGAATTTTCACTTATTCCCAGGCCGGTGCCAAGTACGGCTATCTGCCGTTGTGGACGCTGCTGCCGATCATGGCGCTGCTGATAGTAACCCAAGAGATGACGGCTCGCATGGGGGCGGTGACGGGCAAGGGGTTATCGGATTTGATTCGGGAAGAGTTTGGATTGCGGACCACCTTCTTCATGATGGTGGCTTTGGTGTTGGCGAATCTGACGAACGTGATGGCGAACTTCGCCGGGGTCGCCAGCTCACTCGAACTGTTCGGGGTATCTCGCTATATCTCGGTTCCGATTGGCGCGTTGATCGTCTGGCTTCTGGTGGTGAAAGGCAACTACGCGAGCGTGGAGCGAATTTTTCTATTCGCTACGTTGCTGTATGTTTCGTACATCATTTCCGGGGTGCTGGTGAAGCCGGATTGGAAGGAAGCGGCGATTTATAGCGTGACGCCGGTGCTGCTTTTCGACCCCGCGTACATCACGCTGCTGATTGCGATGGTGGGCACGTCGGTGGCGCCGTGGATGCAGTTCTATCTGCAGGCCGCGATCGTGGAAAAAGGCGTGACGGCGAAGGACTATATTGAGTCGCGGATCGAAGTCATCGTCGGTTGCGTGGTGATGACGGTGATCGCATTCTTCATCATCGTTGCTTGTGCGGGCGCAATTTGGACGGTCGCGCCGCGGGATATTAAAGACTCGACCGACGCGGCGCTGGGGCTGAAGCCGTTTGGCGACTACGCCTATCTGCTCTTCGCGGGCGGGCTGTTTAATGCTTCTCTATTCGCCGCTTGCATTCTGCCGCTTTCGACCGCGTACACGGTGTGCGAAGGCCTTGGCTTTGAATCCGGCGTTAACAAACGGTGGAACGAGGCTCCGATTTTCTACTGGCTGTTTACGCTGCTGATTGTGATCGGGGGCGGGGTGATACTGATCCCGGGCTTTCCGTTGGTGCGGATGATTCTGTTGTCGCAGGTGATCAACGGCGTCATGCTGCCGTTCGTGCTGATCTTTATGGTGCTGATTGTGAACCGCAAATCGATCATGCGCGATTGGACGAACTCCCCGGCGTATAACGGCGTCGCCTGGACGGCCGTGGTGACGATGATTGGACTGACCCTCGTGCTGGTTGGTATCACACTTCGAGACCTTTGGGCATGAACATTTTGCCCCCGGATTGTACTCTCGCCCCGCGCTACACTGAGCGGTTGTTGTTAACCGAAGCCAATCCCCGCGCCGCCGACACCGCTACGATCGTTGGCCAACTCGCCCACGAACTCCGCCAGCCGCTTAGCGCGATGGAAGCGATCGCGTACTATCTGCATTTGACGGTGGTTCAGGATCCA
>CANNLB010000568.1 GCA_947505565.1 Acidobacteriota bacterium
TAACTCGCCCGTCTCCAAGGGTCCATCAGCCAAATACGGAGCTTCCATTTCGACCGCTGTCCCCCATCGCGCGCCCATCGCCGCCCAAACCGCCTGCGGTTCCTCGCCCGGAATCAACCGCCGATCGATGGTAATCTCGCACCAATCCGGCACAAAGTTGACCTGCTCTCCCCCTCGGATCAACCCCACGTTCAATGTCGCCGGCCCCAGCAGCGGATGCGTCACCGCCGCGAGTTCATCGCTCATCTTCTCGATCTCGGCCAGTACCCGTCCCATGCCTTGAATCGCGTTGATCCCCAAATGCGGTTTCGCGCTATGCGCCGCCTTCCCCTTTGTCCGAAGCCGCCACCGTAACACCCCCTTGGCCGCCCGCACCAGTCGCAACTCGGTCGGCTCGGCCACAATCGCCGCACTCGCCCACAGCCCTTCACAAAGCCGTGTAACGCCCATGAATGTATACTCCTCATCCACCACCGCCGCCAGCCAAACCTCGCACGGCGGCACCATGCCCCTCTCGTTGAGATCCGCCAAGGCGTGCATCATCGTCGCCAACCCGGCCTTCGTATCGCACGATCCGCGGCCATACAGTCGCCCTTCGCGCACCTCCGGAACAAACGGCGCGATCGTCATCCCGCTGACCGAAACGGTATCCATATGAGCTTCCAAAACCACCCGCCTCTCCGGATTCCTTCCCGGAATCCGCGCAATCACGTTCCAACGCCCTGGCAGAACCTCCTGGCGAATGGTCTCGATGCCGCGCTGGGCAAAGAACGCTTCGACGTACAACGCCACTCCCGCCTCGCCCACCCCGCCGTCGTACGCCGGGTTCACGCTATCGATGGCGACTAACTCCGCCAACGTTTCCAGTACTGTCATCCGTTCCACTCCACTTCCTTCACCGTCCCCACCATCATCCAATACGTCACCGCCCCGACGAGCATAACCCCCGCCGCCGCCCAAAACGCCAGCAAAAAAGAACCGGTCGCCGACACAATCCAGCCCGTCAAAAGCGGCGAAACCACCCCGCCCAAATTCCCCACCGCGTTCTGCACCCCAGTCCAACGCCCCGCCGCCAGCGGCCCCGCCAGAGTTTGCGTGATCGCCCAAACATTGGACGTAAATAAACCCAAACACGTACATGCCGCCGTGATCAAACCCACCGACACCGTCGGGCTTTCCACCACCGGCACCGGCAAAATCACGAGCGCGCAAAGCACAAGTCCAGTCACCGCATAGCTCATCCGCACCCGGCTCACCCCCCGCCCCGCCCGAATCAACCGGTCCGAACTCCATCCCCCTGCCACCGAAGCCAACCCCATCGCCCAGAACGGCACAGAGCCCAACATTGCCATGCTTCCCATCGACATACCCCGTTCCTGCACGAGGTAACTAGGCAGCCACGAGAGCAGAAAATACCAAACATATCCCAACGAAAACATCCCGAGCGAGGTTCCCCACAACTGCCGCCGCCGCAATAAATCGGCCCACCCCGGTCCCGCCGCTCCGGCGGTCTCCCGCTGCTCCGGCACTTTCACAAGCAACCACGGAACCAGCCACAACAAGCTTCCCAACCCCACCACGACGAACATCGCCCGCCACCCATATCGCTCCACCGCCAGACCGCCCAGCAGCGTGCTTAACCCCGGCCCCACCTTCGAACCCGCGTCGACCAAAGCGTTCGCCAACCCCCGGCGCCCTTCGGGAAAGTACCGCACCAAAATCTTCGACGAAGCCGGATACGCCACGCTCTCCCCCACCCCTAAAAGCAGCCGAGCCCCCAGCAACGCACCCAGACTCTCCACCATCCCTACCGCCGCCGTCGCCAGCGACCAAATCAAAAACGCTCCCGCATAAACCCACCGCAGCGGGTACCGATCCACTAACCAACCCGCTACTAACTGAAACGTCGCATAACTCCAGAAGAACGCCGAAAATAAAACGCCCATCTGCGTCGGCGAGAGTGATAACTCACGACTAATGCGCGGAGCCGCTACCGACAGCGCTCCCCGGTCCAAATAGTTGATCACCACTGAAACCACCAGCAGCGCCAGTAGCGTATTCGCCAGTCGTTTCGTCAGCATCCAAACAGTATACTGGGGTCAGCCCCATGCCTCCCGTCATCGACGCCCACGTTCATGTTTGGACCGACGACCAAGTCCGCTACCCCCGCGCCGCCGGGCAGCGCGACAACCCGCCGCCCCGCTTCACCCCGGCGGACCTGTTCGCCCATTCCAAGCCCGCTGGCGTAGAGAAGATCGTGCTCATTCAGATGAGCTTCTATCGCTTCGATAACTCCTACATGCTCGACTGCATGCGCGCCCACCCCGGCATCTTCGGCGGCGTCGGCATAGTCGATAGCGATGCTTCCAACCCCGGGCAAGCCATGAAAGCGCTGGCCGCCCAGGGCGTCCGGGGCTTCCGCGTCGTCGGCAGCCCCGACTCCCCCGGTGTCCACGCTATGTGGCGCACCGCCGCGGCGGAAAACCTGGCAATTTGTTCCTTGCTCGGTCCTGACGCTCTCCCGGCGCTCGACCGTATGTGCCGTCAATATCCCGCCACTCCGGTCGTCATCGACCATCTCGCCCGCATCGGTGCCGACGGCACCATTCGCGATCCGGACATCCGCCTCCTCTCCGCGCTCGCTCGCTACCCTCTCGTCAAAGTGAAGGCCTCCGCCTTCTACGCCCTTGGCAAAAAGGCCGCCCCATATACGGACCTCAAGCCGCTCTTCCGCCGCGTCTTCGAAGATTTCGGCCCCCGCCGCTTGATGTGGGCCAGCGACTGCCCCTTCCAAGTGGGCGACGGGCACCAATACGTTCCCTCGCTCGCCTTAATCACCGACCACATGCCGTTTCTGACGTCCGAAGACCGCGACTGGATCCTTCGCCGCACCGCCGAATCGGTCTTCTTTCGCCCCTAACTCAAACGATTAGCCCGTTTCGAATCGCCAACCGCATCAGAATGGCGCAGTTCTGCCGGTTCAGCTTCTCCTTCGCGCTCCCGAATGGTTAGTGAGTTCAATGGATTACTCACATGCCGACGATAGTCACTCGGCATGGCATCCGAAAGTGCCGGGCGCAAAACGCTTCTCCCCGGAGTACACTCCGAAACGTTCTTACGAAGTCATCGTCCTCGGAATCCGTAACGAGATACCCGCGAGGCCCGCCCGCAAACTCTCTCGTACAGACACCGAGTCCTTGTGCATGCTCAGCGCCAATGCCTTGGTGCCGATAAGTTCGTCACAAATCTGACGCGTCCCTTCGATGCCACCTAAATTATGCATAGCAGGCAAAGGTTTCGCGCCACGCGCACCAGAAGCAGCGCGAGGGGGGGCGGTAACCGGTATTTGCTGAAGCGCTTCGACCT
>CANNLB010000569.1 GCA_947505565.1 Acidobacteriota bacterium
GGCCACGCATTGGACCGTGGTTGTGATGCCGAGAATGTTCTTGGTGGCGGCCGTGCCGTCGGCGTTGCGATAGCCTTCGAAGGTGTAGCCGGGCAGCGGGGCGGCGGCGGGCGGGGGGGAGGTGGCCAGCAGAAGCTCGTCAAGCGCGGGAGGGATCGGCAGGTCGAGGCCGTCTTCGCGAACCCAGGACCCGGCGGGGAGTTCGCGGGTCGCGTGGCCGATGACTTGGCCGTAGCGGACCACGGGTTCTCCTGCGGCGATGCGGGCGAGGGCGATTTTGTGGGACTGCGGAATCGCCTCCGCGGCAGCGAAGCCATTCGGGAATTCCGCGCCGGCGGCGACGCCATCGGGATTAACAATGATGGCCACGTTATCGGCCGGGTCGACGCGAATGTAGAGAGGTTCCAAACCGCTCAGTTTATCGCGTCTGGCTGCGAGGATCGCTTCGCTTGATTTGGGCGCGTCGCCGACCCGAAGCCAACGAGGCTTTTGCCTTGGCCTTGGCTTCCTCGGAAATCTGAATGTTGTTGACGACGCGCATGGCCCCGGCCGTCTTGGCCATCCGGGTCATCGCGCCTTTGTGTTGGATGACATTCGCCTTTCCTTCAATAGTTGCGGTGCCGTTGTTGATCTTGACCGTGAAGCCGTTCCGCGCCATTTTCGACTTCACCAGCTTGGCCTTCAGCGCTTGGTCGATCTGGGCGTCGGTCAGCTTCGGGGCCGGCGTCGTGATCCGCTTGTGCGTTTGAGCGCCCCTCGGTGTCGCCTCCCCGAAGAGGCCGATCGAGAGCCACAAGATGACAGCTATGACACGCATGTGCAAAGGTAGTGCCGCACGTCGGTGAAACTTCTCATAAACTGGAGTTGGTTCTATGCGCCTACTGTCGTTCCTGCTTCTCGCCGTTCTCGCCTCGGCCGCCGACCCGAAGGTGACCTTTAATCGGGACGTTCGTCCCATCCTTTCGGACAAGTGCTTCCATTGCCACGGGGCGGACGCGAAGTCGAAAGGCATCTCGCTGCGCCTCGACGTGGAACCCTCCGCTCGTCAGGCCGTGGCGGCGGGCAAGTTGATCAACCGTATCTCGACCGACAAAAAGGGCCAGCAGATGCCTCCGCCGTATTCCGGCCTTTCGCTAACGGCCAAGGAAAAAGAGACCCTTACTGCTTGGGTGGCTCAGGGTGCCGAGTGGCAGCCACACTGGAGTTTCGTTCAGCCGCGGGCTCCCG
This sequence comes from Acidobacteriota bacterium, assembly GCA_947505565.1. Taxonomy (GTDB): domain Bacteria; phylum Acidobacteriota; class Terriglobia; order Bryobacterales; family Bryobacteraceae. Next base: position 1,228 of record CANNLB010000569.1, read on the forward strand.
CGGGCCCGGCGAGCATCGACCACTTCGTTCGCGCACGGCTCGCTAAAGAAGGCTTGGACCTTCGCCCAGAAGCGACGAAGGAGACGCTGGCTCGCCGCGTTTCGATCGACCTTACCGGCTTGCCACCTACGCCGCAAGAAACAGAGATGTTCGTTAAAGACGCCTCTGCCAAGGCATATGAGAGTCTCGTCGATCGTCTGCTCGCTTCGCCGCGTCACGGCGAGCGCATGGCCGCCCGCTGGCTCGATGCTGCCCGCTACGCCGATACCAATGGCTACCAGTACGACGGCGAACGCGTCATGTGGCGTTGGCGCGACTACGTCCTCGAAAGCTTCAACAAGAATAAGCCGTTCGATCAATTCACGCTGGAGCAGTTGGCCGGGGACATGCTTCCCAATGCGACATTTGAACAGCGGTTGGCAACCGGATTTAATCGCAACCATCGGGGCAATACTGAAGATGGCATCGTACCCGAAGAGTACGCCGTCGAATACGTCATCGACCGGGTGGAGACCACTGGTGCCGTCTTCCTGGGGCTCACGCTGGGCTGCGCTCGGTGTCACAACCACAAGTACGATCCGCTGACGCAGAAAGAGTTTTACCAGCTGTATTCGTATTTCAATAACGTGCCCGAACTCGGCCGCGCGATGAAGTACGGTAACTCGCCGCCGCTGATGCCGGCCCCGACCGCTGCTCAACAGGCTACCCTGGCCGCGCTGGATGCCAAGATTGTCGCGCAGGAAAAATCGTTTGCCGTCCGCGCCCCGCAAATCGACGCGGCACGGCGCACCTGGGAAGCCAACCTGCCGAATCAATCGTGGGCGCCGCTGAGCATGCGCAACGCCCAGTTCTTCGTCGCTGAACCGCCGCAGAGTTTCGACGGCTCGAAGGTCATCGCCGATGACCAAGCCGGAAAGTTCGACATCGATGATCGCTGGTCCGTTTCGGCCTGGGTCGATGGCGCCGGCGCGGTGCTGACGCGAATGGCCGGTGATCGCACCGAAGGCCGTGGCTATGGCCTCCACGTGAAGGACGGCAAGGTTTTCTTCCACATTACGAGCAATTGGGCCGACGACGGTCTGCGGCTGGAATCTCTGAAGCAGCTGGCCCCGGGTCGACTCCACCACGTCACCGTTACTTACACTGGCTCGCGGATGGCGGCGGGTGTCCAGCTCTATCTCGACGGTGAACTGGCCGAAACGAAGACCCTGCTCGATACGCTCTATCGCCCGTTCCGCAACGCTGGGGGCGTATTCAAAGAGCCGCTCCGGCTCGGGGGCGGCGCGGGCAAGGCGCAGCAGTTCAAAGGCTTGCTCGACGACATCCGACTCTACTCCCGCGTCCTGACGGCCGAAGAAGTTGCCATGCTGGCCGTCGGCCAACCGCTTTCGGCTTTGGCGACCAAAAAACGAACCCCGCCCGAGCAGCGCCAAGTGGAGCTCCACTATCTGGAAACGGCCGCCGCGCCAGAGATCCGGGACGCTTGGCAGGCGCTGTCCGCGCTGCGCGAGGAACGAGAAAAATCAGAAAGGACGTTTCCGACCGTCATGGTGATGGCCGAGTCGGCGAAGCGCAAACCGACGCATCTGCTGCTTCGCGGTCAGTACGACAAGCTCGGTGAGCTTGTGGAGCCGGGGCTTCCGGCGTTCTTGCCACAACTCCCGGCTACCGACCGCCTCGGGTTCGCCAGATGGGTGGTCGACCCGGCCAACCCCCTTCTCGCCCGCGTGACGATGAACCGTTTTTGGCAGAGCTACTTCGGCACGGCGATCGTGAAGACGACTGAGGACTTTGGCCTGCAAGGCGAATGGCCGTCCCATCCAGAACTACTCGACTGGCTGGCGATCGAGTTCGTCCGGAGCGGTTGGGATACGAAGGCGATGCAGAAGTTGATTGTGATGAGTGCCGCCTACCGGCAGTCCTCGCAAGCCACCCCGGAGCTGATCCAGCGCGACCCGGAGAACCGGCTGATTTCGCGGGGGCCTCGCGTCCGCATGCCGGCGGAGATGATTCGCGATTCGGCGCTCGCATCGGCCGGACTGCTGCACGAACAGCTTGGCGGCCCTTCCGTCAAGCCCTATCAACCGAACGGCCTTTGGAAAGAGGTCATCATGCAGGACTTCGACTACGACCA
>CANNLB010000570.1 GCA_947505565.1 Acidobacteriota bacterium
CATCGAGAGCGTCAGGTAGTTGCTGGTCACGAAGCCTCCTTCGGCACCGCGGCGGAGGCCGATCGGGAGCCAGAGAAGTTGGCCCATGGAACAGGCCATGAGGAGGACGAGACGAAAGCGGGGAGCGCGGACGAGGGCCCGGAGTTCTTTTTCCATGAGGGCGGCAAGCGGATCGGCAAAGAGGCGGGAGGGGAAACGATAGAAAGCTTCCAGACGGGGGCTGGCTTGGCGAGGCGCGGCCGTGGCGGGGGCCGCACTGAACTCTTCCAGGCGGAGCGAGCCGGCGAACTGAGACCGGGCGAACAGGTAAGCGGCCGCGGTCCAGGCGAACAGGATGAGAAGGGAAGGCCAAGCGAGGTGGCCCGTGCCAAGATGACCCGTGGCTTTCCAGGGGAAGACCCAGGAGAGGGCGACGAGCCTTTCCAGTTGCGCGACTGCTGGTTTGGGGATGCCTTTGAGAGCGACGAGTTGGGGCAGCACAAGCATGCCGAGAAAACAAAAAACGAGGATTTCACGGATCCACTTGCGCTCCATCAGCCGTCCGAGAAGAGTTTTAAGGCCGCTCGAAACGAACAGGTTGAAAGCACCGAAAAGGAGCAGAGGGAGCACTGTCCAGAGGGGGGTGAGCGGATTGATGATCAGCCCGGCGCAAGCCCCGAGGAGGACAAGGAGCATTTCGACGCAGGTGGACAGGCGAAGGGCGACTTCGAGGGCGAAAAGTTGCCCGGGGGGGATGGGGTACACAAGAAGCCGGCGAACGTCGAGGAAGGCGCCGGAAGACGCGAGCAGGACCGGGAGCAGTTGCCAGAAGACAAAGACGAAGAAGAGGCCGGAGACGAGGGCGGGTTCGAGGATCTCCACCCGGACGGCACCGCTCGTGAGCAGGGCGGCACCGGCACCGGCACCGCTCCAGAGGAGACACCAGAGGAGGCCGCTGAGCCAGGAGAGCAAGACGCCGGCTTTGTGAGCGCGAAGGTAGAAATTTCGTTGGGCCCGAAACTGGGCCCAGAGGATGGCACGAAGTTGGGCGAGGTTGGGCGAGCCGGGCATGGTTAGAGCCACTCGAGAGCGCTGGGCAACCGGGGCACACCACCGACAACCCGAACGAAAATCTCTTCGAGCGTTTCGGCGCCGGAGCGGAGGTTGGCCATGGGTTCGTCGATGACAAGCTTTCCATTGTGGATGATCGCGACGCGGTCGCAGAGCCGTTCGACGACCTCGAGCACGTGCGAGGTGAGGAACATAGTGGCGCCCCGGCGGACACGGTCGAGCAGGATGTCTTTCATAAGACGAGCGCCGACCGCGTCGACGCCTTCGAAGGGTTCGTCGAGCAGGAACAGTTGGGGGGAGTGGATGAGGGCGGCCGCCATCGCGACGCGTTTTCGCATGCCTTTGGAGTATTCGGCGATAAGCTTTTGGTCGTGGCCGTCCATTTCGAACAGGGCGAGGAGTTCGCGGGTCCGTTCCCGGGCGAGGGCAGGGTCTATGCCATAGAGGCGACCAATAAATTCCAGGAACTCGGGACCGGTGAGGTGATCGAAGAGAAGGGTATCGTCAGGGACGAGGCCGATCTGCCGTTTGATCGCGAGGGCGTCGGCGGGCATTCGAAGACCAAGCAGTTCGATTTCGCCGGAGGTTGGGGTCGCCAGTCCCATTAGCATTTTGATGGTAGTGGTTTTACCGGCTCCGTTCGGCCCGAGGAAGCCAAAAAAGCAGCCTCGGGGGACCGAGAAGGTGAGGCCGTCCACCGCCGCCTTGGTTCCATATACTTTCCGGAGATCGCGAACAGCAACGGCCGACGCGAGAACAAGCGGAGGAGGCTCAATCACAATCAACAGTTTAAGACTTTTCGCAGAGCCGCCGAGAAGGAAAACGAGACGACGCTGCAATGAATGCCACTCTATCCCCTTCCGCCGCCCGCGAGAAATCGCTTCAGGCCCTCGGCCAACTGCCCCCGTTCAGTCCGGTTCTTGCCAAATTAATGGCAACTTTGGCGCGGGAGGATGTGATGTTGACCGAGCTTGCCGACTGGATCGAAAAAGACGCCGTACTCGCGGGGAACGTATTGCGGATCGTGAACTCGGCAGCCTATGGTCGCTCGGCTTCAGTGAGCAGCGTTCGCCAAGCAATCGCGATCCTGGGAACGGTGAAGCTGCGGAACATCGTCTTGGCCATGCAGGTGGCGCGGATGTTGACACAGTTGAAGTTACCGAAAGGATGGTCCGATTCCCGTTTCAACCTCCATGCCACCGCTACGGCACTGATGGCGGATCTATTGGCGCAGTATATACCGATCGACTACGCCGAGGGCGCATTTATCGCCGGGCTGATGCACGACATTGGCAAGTTGATGTTCGCTGTCGGGCTGCCGGAATCGTATGCCCAAGTCTTCGAGATGCAGAAGCAGACCGGCCGCGCGGCTGTCGAATGCGAGTACGAGTTGTTGGGGATTACGCACCCCGAACTATCGCTTGCTGTACTGGAAAAATGGCAGTTGCCGATTCCAGTTCGATCCGCCGTTCGCTATCACCACAATCCCGATGCCGATTCCTCGGCTCCGGGTTTGATGGCGCTGAGCCGCGCAATTCAGTTGGCCGACCATGCGGTGAACCAATTCGGAATTAGTCTCTTCCCGCCCGATGGCAAGCTCGAAGATCCATCGCCACTGCTCGAAGCGTGCGGACTCGGGGACCGAACACCCCGGGTGATTGAGTCGTTCAAGAAAGATTTCGAGGCGCTGAAGTCTGGCTTCTAATCGAACGGAATGTCGGCGACGTAAACCTGAGCAGATCCCGTCCGATCACTCGTGAAGACCACGCTGCGTTCATCGCGGGAATAAGACGGGTGAGGGTGGGTCCATTGGGGCCCATACACGGTGTCGGTACCGACTTCCATCCAGCTCAACGCCCGACGCTCTGGATTCGCCACACGTTGCACCGCAGCAAAATCTGCCGCCAATGCATACCGGCGTTCGGCCCACTGCGACCCGCCGTTGGTGGATTCAGACAGGCAAACCAATCGGCGCGCACCGCTGGCGACATCAACGATGAAGATCCCATCATCGGGATGGTTCGTATCGCATAGAACGGCGGTCCCAGCACGATTTGGAGTGATGTGCCAAGCGTTGAACGCTGCGATCGTCCGATGCTCTCGCGTCTCCCAGTTCATGACACGGAGCGCTCGAGGCCACACCGTGTAGAGCAGCTGGCCGGTTTGTCCCAAAAACGTCTCATGGACCACGAACTCGTTGTTGTCGTGCTCGTAGAGACACTCCAAACCAGTGCCGTCTCGACGGACACGATGCATGCGAGGGGCCGGATCCCCGGCGAACTCGATCCAAG
>CANNLB010000571.1 GCA_947505565.1 Acidobacteriota bacterium
CCCCCGACGCCTACGACAAGCTCGTCGACCGCTACCTCGCCACCCCCCAATACGGCGAACACCGCGCCCGCTTCTGGCTCGACGCCGCCCGCTACGCCGACACCCACGGCCTCCACATCGATAACTACCGCGAAATGTGGCCTTATCGCGATTGGGTCATCCAGTCCTTCAACAAGAACCAACCCTTCAACGAATTCATCCTCTGGCAAATCGCCGGAGACCTCCTCCCCAATCGCTCTACCGAACAACAAATCGCCAGCGGCTTCCAACGCAACAACGTCACCACCAACGAAGGCGGCTCCATCCCCGATGAAGTCCAAGCCATGTACGACAAGGACCGCGCCGACACCACCGGCGCCGTCTTCCTCGGCCTCACCATCGGCTGCGCCACCTGCCACGATCACAAGTTCGACCCCATCTCCCAGAAAGATTTCTACGCCATGACGGCGTTCTATCGCAACACTCTCCAAAAGCCCCTCGACGGCAACATCTACGACACCCCGCCCATCCTCATCGTTCCCCGCCCCGAAGACCGCGCCCGCTGGGCCAGCCTTCCGGAAGTCGAAAAGGCAGCCGTTGCCCGCCTTGCTGGAGCCCAGTCCGCCGCCGCCCCCGCCTTCGCCGAATGGTTCCGCCGAGTCAAGTACAAGGCCGTGAAACTACCGGTCGAAGGCGAATCGTTCCACCTTCCCGCCGGCGAAAAACAGTTCGTCGCTAAGCAAGCCCAGGAACTGCCCAACCAACCTCTCTTCGCCCGCGCCCAGCCCTTCTCCATCGCTGTCCGCTTCTTTCTGCCCAAAGGCGATGCCAACTTCACTGTCCTCAGCCAACTCCAGCGTCTCCCCGACGACAAAGCCCGTGGCCTCGCCGTCGAAATCAACGACCGCCGCCCCTTCCTCCGTCTCATCGGCGACGACAACAAAGCCATCCAAATCCGTGGCACCAACGATAATCGCCTGAAGGTCGACCAGTGGCACCACCTCACCGTCACCTACGACGGCTCCGGCCTCCGCGATGGACTCTCCCTCTTCGTCAACGGCCAGGCCGTTGACGTCGTCGGCCCTGGCGAAACCTTCTTCGACCTCATTGGCGAAATCAAGACTACCGCCCCTCTGCTCCTCGGCGGAGACGGCGCCAAGCGCTTTTTCGTCGGCGGCAAAATCACCGATCTTCGCATCTACCCCCGCGCCCTCCGCGTCGAAGAGGCCCGCAGCATCGCCCTCTGGCCGGACCTCCAAAAAGCGGATCGCGCCGCCTGGGAACACTATTATCAACTCAACCTCAGCCCCACTGTTCGGCCCGTCTATCAATCCCTCGTCGCTGTCCAGGACGAGTACCGTGCCATCCGCCGCCGAGCCGCCATCACCCACGTCATGCAGGAGAAACCCAACTCCCCCGCCATGGCCAACATCCTCTTCCGCGGTCAATATGACCAGCCCCGAGACAAGGTCGAACCCGCCGTCCCCGGCGTGCTCCCGCCCCTCCCGCCGGACGCGCCAAAGAATCGTCTCGGCCTCGCCCAATGGCTGATCCATGCCAATAACCCTCTCACCGCCCGCGTCACCGTCAACCGCTTCTGGCAGGAGCTCTTCGGCACCGGCCTTGTGAAAACGGTAGAAGATTTCGGCAGCCAAGGCGAAGCCCCGTCCCATCCCGAACTCCTCGATTGGCTCGCGGTCGAATTCCGCAACTCCGGTTGGGACGTCAAAGGTCTCATGCGGCTCATGGTCTCCACCGCCGCCTATCGCCAAGCCGCCATCGCCACCCCGGCCAAGTTGCAGAAGGATCCCGACAACCGCCTCCTCGCCCGCGGCCCCCGGTTCCGCATGGATGGGGAGATGATCCGCGACTACGCCCTCGCCGCTAGCGGCCTGCTGGCGACCCCCATTGGCGGCCCCAGCGTCCGCCCCTATCAGCCGGACAACGTCTGGGAAACCGTCGCCATGGATGGCAGCAACACCCGGTTCTATAAACGCGATACCGGCGCCAGCCTCTATCGCCGCAGCCTGTATACGTTCTGGAAGCGCAGCGCCCCGCCGGCCAACATGGAGATCTTTAACGCGCCGACAAGGGAAACCTGCACCGTCCGCCGCGAGCGCACCAACACCCCGCTCCAAGCCCTCGTCACCATGAACGATCCCCAGTTCGTCGAAGCCGCCCGCTCCCTAGCCCAGAGAGCTCTCCTCGCCGAAAAGAACAACCCCGCCGCCCAACTCAATCTCATCGCCCGCACTCTGCTCGCTCGTCCGCTCGAACCGAGAGAGCAAACCATCACCCAAAGCGCTTACCGCGATTTCCTTCGCTACTACGACGGCCATCCCGTCGACGCTAAAAAGCTGCTCGCGATCGGCGAGTCCAAGGCCGACCCCGGCCTCTCCACTGCTGAGTTCGCCGCGCTAACCATGGTCACCAATCAACTTCTCAATCTCGACGAGGTCGTCACCAAATGAGCCTGCTCCCTTTCTTCAAATCGAACCCGGACCCGACCGAATTGTCTGTCATCAACGAAGGCCGCCGCCAACTCCTGCGCGGCGGTCTCGGCGCGGTGGCGCTCTCCCAACTCCTCTCAGGCGCTACGACGACGGAGAAGGAGGGTGGCCTCCCCGGACTCCCGCACTTCGCGCCGAAGGCCAAGCGAGTCATCTACCTCCACATGGTCGGCTCCCCGCCCCAGCACGATCTCTTCGATTGGAAACCGAAGATGAAAGACTGGTTTGACAAGGACCTGCCTGCGTCCATCCGCTCCGGCCAGCGCCTGACGACGATGACCTCGGGGCAGTCCCGCTTCCCCATCGCCCCGACTGTCTTCAAATTCTCAAAGCACGGCAAAAATGGCATGGAGCTATCCGAGCTTCTCCCCTGGACGGCCAAGATGGCCGATGACATCACCCTGATCCGGTCCATGCACACCGAGGCCATCAACCACGAACCCGCCATTACGTTTATCCAGACCGGCTTCATGATCGCCGGAAAGCCCTGCATCGGCTCCTGGGCCTCCTACGGCCTCGGCAGCATGAACAAGGACTTGCCCGCCTTCGTGGTCCTGAACGCCAAGCACACCCATCCTAAGGCCAATGTGCAGGCTATCTCGGCTCGCCTCTGGAGTGCAGGCTTCCTCTCCGGCCAGTATGCGGGCGTCCCGCTCCGCAGTGGCGGCGACCCGGTGCTGTTCATCAGCAATCCCGAAGGCGTGCCGACGCCGATGCGTCGCCGCATGTTGGATGCGTTGGGTGAGATGAACCAGATCACCGCCGAGCGCCTGAGCGACCCCGAAACGCGAACGAGAATCGCCCAATACGAAATGGCGTTCCGCATGCAGGCCTCGGTCCCAGAGCTTAC
>CANNLB010000572.1 GCA_947505565.1 Acidobacteriota bacterium
CCGGATAAATCGTGCCTTGGCCGAGGATCCAGTGGCCATCCAGATAAGGGCCGCTTTCGAGCACCACCTCCTGGATTTCCACGAATTTTTCGCCAATAATCTTGCGCTTCCGTTCCGGCTCCACGACGCCGTCCAGCGCTTTCAGGAAATTGTCCTGCGCCAGTTCGATGCGGAAGTGACGCGCACCCAGCGAATCGAAGATTCCGCGGACAAATTCCGTCTCGTCATCCCGCATCAAGCCTGTATCGACATACGCGCCATGGACCCGGGCCTCACCCAGCGCTCGTAGACAGAGCGTATACGCGACCGTCGAGTCCACCCCACCACTGACGAAGAAGAAAATATTGCGATCGCCCGCAACGTCGCGGATCTGCTGCTCCACCACCGGAATCCGGCTCGCCGGCTGCCAATCTTCCTCGCAGCCGCAGATGGCAAAAACAAAGTTCCGGAGGATCTTCCGACCCTCAGTCGTGTGCACCACTTCCGGATGAAACTGCACGCCGTATTGCCGCGTGGAATCGTTGCCGATCGCTGCGATCGCGCAGGTGTCAGTATGCGCCAAAATGCTGAAGCCGGTCGGCGGTGCAAAAACCGTATCCCGATGGCTCATCCAGACCTGCTGATGATTGGCCACGTCGCGAAACAGCGGGCTCGCCCCATCGATGGCCAAATGTGCCAAACCGTACTCGCCTTTATTGCCCTGACGGACTTGGCCGTCCAACTGAAACGCCATCAGTTGCTGACCGTAGCAGATGCCGAGCATCGGAAGGCCCTGGGTCAGCACCACCTGATCAACGTAGGGACTGCCCTGTTCGTAGACACTCGAAGGGCCGCCGGAGATGATGATGCCCTTGGCCTTAGAGAAGCGAGCGGCCTCGGTTTCACTCGAGACCACTTCGGCATAAACACCAAGCTCGCGAACCTTACGGGCGATCAAGTGGGTGTACTGGCCACCCGTATCCAATATATAAATCTGCGGTTCAAGAACCAGATCGTTCACAAATGCATCGTTCACAAATTACGCAACACCTATTCCTGCGGAGCCGTCCGCTGGACGATCAATTTCTTGGCGTTCTCAAGCAGCGATTTCGCTTTCGGTATCGCATCGACCCCAGAGAGAACCATCGGATCGGTCTCGACGGAGAGTTTCCGCGCCTCCTCCGCCCCGAAGGCGGTCAGATACATCTCCCTCTTCAGGAACTGCTTGGACCAATCCTTGTTTTCTTTCCATTCGGCCTCACTGAAGCTGATTTTTTCCTTGGTCATGAACTGGTGAAAATCATTCAGCATGGCTTCGTCCGGGTCCCAGCCTTGGGGTAGCTTGGCTTCGCGGGATCCGAAGTACTTCGCTGTGAAGGAGAAGAATACGAACTTTCGCAATAGCTCCGTCTGATACTTGTTGAACTTCGGCGCAGTGAACTGTTCGTCTGGCTTGATACCGCCGCCGCCGTAAACCGTCCGGCCGCTGTCGGTCATCTTCACGTCGTTCATGTTCGGCGTCGCCGTATCTTTGCGGTAGTAGTAATCTAAGAACGAGGTGTGCTGGTAGTCGCGCTGGATCAGGCGGTTGCTCGGGGTGTAGTATTTCTGCGTGGTCAGGGCAAGGCCCGTGTTGTCCGACATCGGATAAACAGTCTGCACCAGCCCCTTCCCAAAAGTGTTGTCGCCCAGGATCCAACCCCGGTCATGGTCCTGCAAGGCACCAGCTACAATTTCCGCCGCTGAGGCCGAGTAGCGGTTGACCAGGATCACGATCGGGTATTCGCGCTTCGTACTGCCGTTCTTGGCCACATAAGGACGTTCCGCGAAAGCGCGGCCACGATGCGAAACAACGGTTTGGCCAGGAGCGAGGAAGCGGCCCGCGACGGCCACGCCTTCGTTCAACAGGCCGCCCGGGTTCTCCCGCAGATCCAAAATCAGACCCTTCACGTTTTGCTCGCCGACCCGCTTGAAGTTGTCTTCCACTTCGCGACTCGTGTTTTCGTTGAAAGACTCAATATCGAGGTATAAAATGCCTGGCTTGACAAAAAAGGCGTCTTGCACGCTCTTGCGGGGAATCTCATCGCGCGTGATGTTGTAGGTGATCGGCTTGTCGACGCCTTCACGCGCAACTTTAACTTGCACTACCGTGCCGCGCGGTCCTTTCAAAATGTCGGCCACTTCCGTCGTCGTCAGCGTGTCCGTTCGCTTGTCGTTCACTTCCAAGATGGTGTCACCCGGCCGAATGCCCGCCTTATAGGCCGGCGAACCGGGGAACGGCGCGATTACCACGGTGCGGCGATTCCGCTCGCTGACCGTCATACCGACGCCATAATAGTGCCCGCGCTGGTCCTCGCGCATCGACTGAAAATCTTTCGGATCGAAAAAACTCGAGTGCGGGTCCAGCGTGCGCAGCATACCCCCGATCGCACCCTTATAAATTGCCTTGTCCGATGTCACCTTGTCCGCGAAGTTCTCTTCGACTAGTGCATAGACTTTAGCAAACGTCTTGACGCTATTCTGGACTTCATCTTCCCCGCTAGCCGCGGCGACTCCCGTCACTCCAGGGCCAAATACCCCGCCCAATAACGAGCAAAGAATTACCGTAGTCGGGATAAGAACAATAGATCGGCGTATAGCCATACCGCGGGGACCTCCGAGGACTTGACTTCGAGTATAGCAAGGCCTACCGTGTTAAACGGCGTGGGCCTTGCGTTGGTTAACAGAAAATTCCGCCCGCACTGGCTTGCGAGCCGTCGCCGACTGCGCGATGCCCAAACGCCGAGCCTGATCGGTGACGCAGACGAGGAACATCGGTTGCTTGGCGTCCCTGAAAATGTCGATAATCCGCTGGTTATTGTCTTCGAGATAGATCTGCTTGCCATCGGTGACCAAATGCCACTCGCGTTCGGCCCCGAAGATTTCGTTCAACCGCTTGCCCATCTCTTTCTGCAGGAAGCGAAGTACTGACCGGATTTTTTGCAGCGAGAAACCTTTCCGGCGCAGTTCGGCGATCACCGCAATTTCAACCGCTTCTTCCGGCAGATAGACCCGCTTATGCCCCTCATGCCGAGGCGAAACTACTTTCTGCTCGTCCCACCATTGCAACTGCCGAAGGCTCACCCCCGTCATCTCCGATATCTCGCTGGACGCAAAGGAGCGTTCCGCTGGTTGAGGTTCAGGCTTCGCTTTTTTTGTTTTGAACATAAAAGGAGAGTTGTGTTTTAGAACGGGAATAAGTCTTCTCAATTGTACGGATCTGGAGCCGCCTGTCAACGGGAAGATGCGAACTATATTTTGCCCACAAAATGTAGCGATCGCCTGGATTCTCGACCCATGTTATAGCAGTCCGGTTGC
>CANNLB010000573.1 GCA_947505565.1 Acidobacteriota bacterium
TCGACTGCAAGTTTCAGCAGCTCGTCATCCATGGCAGTGAGTGGCGGTCATCTCTCTGCGCAGCGCACCGAGGGCGTAGCGGTAGCGCGACGCTGCCGGGTTGGGCGAAATCTCCAACTGCGCCGCGATCTGATCGGAGGTGAGCTCGCCCCAGATCTTGAGCGCCAAAACTTCCCGTTGTTCCTCGGACAAACGCGCCAACGCGCCCTCGATCGCCGCCCGCCGCTCCTCCCCTTCGCCTGGGGCGGCAAACACCGGCGCCAAGCGCGCCCGATCCGTCTCGACCGATTCTTCGCGCACCGCCCGCCGCGACTCCCGGCGCGCGAGGTCATCCGCCGCCCGGCGCACGGAGGTGACGAGCAACGCCATCGGCTCCCCCGGTAATTCCCGTTGGCGCCGCCAATACCCCACAAACGCCTCCTGCACCAAATCCTCGGCATCGGCGAGCGAGCGTGTCCACTGCCGGGCGCACCGCAATAGTTTCGGGCCGAAGCGCTCAAACCAATGGTGCCAATGTTCATCTCTGGAAAAGTCCTCCATGCGGGAGTTGCGGTCATGCGCCTCTCATGCGTCACGAACGGACCCGCTTGTCTAGTCGCGCGAAAATAAATCCGACTGGCCCGAACGCCGCTTGGGTGCTGGCAAGGTGGCAACGTCACAAAGGAGGCCTCTCCATAAACCTAGTGCCTGAAATTTCGGGCAACGATTCCACTCTCGCTCTCGTCAGGCCACCGCCAACACGATTTGGTTCGAACCACGCTATTCTCCTTCAAATTTTCTTCATGTCGAACGCTCCCTCTTCCTTCGGCCGTCGCTGGATTCTCTACACTCTGGTTGCCGGCGTTTTCGCCGGTGGCGTTTGGTATTTCGGAATCCGAAAGGTCGCCCCCACCGTATCCGCCGGCTCTCCTTGGCGCAGCAACTCCATGACGCCGACACCCGTTCGGGCCGTGCCCACCACCAAGCAAGACCTCGCGGTGCATCTTCGTGCCATCGGCACAGTCGCTCCAGTCAACACCGTCACCGTGCGTAGCCGCGTCGAGGGCCAGTTGCTCCAAGTCGCCTTCACCGAGGGTCAGGAGGTCGTCGCCGGTCAGTTGCTCGCCGAGATCGACCCGACCCCCTACCGCCTCCGCCTCGCTCAGATGGAAGGCCAGCTTCGCCAAAGCGAATCCCAAGCCCGGACCGCCCAGAACGACCTCGAGCGTTTCAAACAGCTCCACGCCCAAACGCTGATTTCATCGCAACAACTCGAAGGCCAACAGGCCCTCGTCTCCGAGCGCCTCGGCGTGCTCGCCGCCGAGCAAGCCCAGGTCGAGGATGCCCGCCGCCAGCTCGCCTATACCCGCATCGAGGCTCCCATCGCCGGTCGCCTCGGCCTCCGCCAGGTTGATGCCGGTAATCTCGTCCGCCCCGGCGAAGCCGGCGGGCTCGTCGTGATCACCCAAACCCGCCCGATCTCCGTCATGTTCACGATCCCGGAGCTCGACCTGCAAAAGGTCATCGAGCCTCTTCGCGCCGGCGAAGCGCTGACCGTCGAGGCTTGGGATCGCGGTGAAAACATCGTCCTCGCCACCGGCGCCTTGAGAACTGTGGACAACCAAATCGACCTCGCCACCGGCACGCTCCGGCTCAAAGCCGAGTTCTCCAACACCGACGAACGCCTCTTCCCCAATCAATTCGTCAATGTTCGCCTGCGCGTTCGCACGTTGAAGGACACGATCGTCATCCCCGCCGTCGGCGTGCAGTTCGGATCGCGCGGGCCCTACGCCTTTGTGGTCGGCGCGGAAAACAAAGTCACCGTGCGCGATCTGGTGCTCGGCCCCGTCGACGGCGCCATGCAGGCCGTCATCAAGGGTGTTTCCCCGGGCGAACTGGTCGTCACCGAGGGCGTGGACCGGCTGAGAGAGGGCCGCCCCGTCACGATCATATCCGGTGAATCCGCCCCACCGCTCCCACCGGCCCCGCCCGCCGCACCGGGTTCGGGCAGAGGTGCGCCCGACGGAACCAAGAAAAAGAAGAAGTCCGGCGCATGAGCCCGTCACGTCCGTTCATTCTCCGGCCGGTCGCGACCAGCCTGCTGATGGTGGCCTTGCTGCTGTCCGGCATCATGGCCTACCGGCTCCTCCCCGTCGCCGCACTGCCGCAGGTCGATTTCCCAACCATCCAGATTTTTACGTTTTATCCCGGCGCGAGCCCCGCCGTCACCGCCAGCGCCATCACCGCTCCGCTCGAACGCCGCTTCGGCCAGATCCCCGGCGTCAACCAGATGTCCTCGTCCAGCTCGGGCGGCTCCTCGGTCATCACGCTCCAATTTTCCCTAGAAATTTCGATGGGCGTCGCCGAGCAGGAGGTTCAGGCCGCCATCAACGCCGCCAGCAATCTCCTGCCCAACGACCTCCCGACCCCGCCGATCTACCGCAAGGTCAACCCCGCCGACACGCCCATCCTCACCCTCGCCGTCACTTCGGCGAGCATGCCGCTACCGAGGGTCCACGATCTCGTGGACACCCGCATCGCCCAAAAACTCGCGCAAATTCCCGGCGTCGGCATGGTCAGTCTCGCCGGCGGCCAACGTCCCGCCGTCCGCGTGCAAATCAATCCGGGCGAGCTCGCCGCCCGCGGCCTCAGCCTCGCCGAGGTGCGCACCGCCATCGGCGCCGCCAGCGTCAACGGTCCCAAGGGCAACTTCGACGGCCCCCTCCGCGCGATCCTCATGGACGCAAACGACCAGCTCCGCTCCGTCGAGGAATACCGCAATTTGATCATCGCCTGGAGGGATAACGCCCCGCTCCGCCTCGGCGACGTCGCCCGCATCGAGAACGGTGCCGAAGATCGTCGCCTTGCCGCGTGGTCCGGCGAACTCCCCGCCGTCCTGATCAACGTCCAGCGGCAACCTGGGGCCAACGTCATCGAGGTCGTCGATCGCGTGCGCCAATTGCTCCCGCAGCTTTCCGCCAGCCTGCCCGCGTCGGTCGATGTCGAAGTCCTCACCGATCGCACCCAGAGCATCCGCGCCTCCGTGCGCGCCGTGGAATTCGAGCTGATCTTCGCCATCGGCCTCGTCGTCCTCGTGACGTTCATGTTCCTCCGGAATTTCGCCGCCACGATCATCCCGAGCATCGCCGTGCCGTTGTCGCTCATCGGCACTTTCGGCGTGATGTATCTCGCCGGGTATTCGCTCAACATCCTCACGCTAATGGCCCTCACCGTCGCCACCGGTTTCGTCGTGGACGACGCCATCGTGATGCTCGAAAACATCGCCCGCTACCGTGAAGAGGGCGCCTCCCCGATGGAAGCCGCGCTCAAGGGTGCCGCGCAGATCGGCTTCACCCT
>CANNLB010000574.1 GCA_947505565.1 Acidobacteriota bacterium
CAGATCTATGGTTCGGTCGTCGCCGCCGACGGAAAGGTTTTTATCCCGTCTCTCGATGGTGACGTTTACGTCGTGAAGGCTGGTCCGAAGTTCGAACTGTTGGCCCGCAACCACATGGGTGAACCGTGTTTTGCGACGCCCGCGTTTTTAAAGGGGACCATCTACATCCGGACGACCGATAGTCTCGTGGCAGTCGGATGACAATCGACCGCAGAGAACTGCTCGCCGGCTTGGCAGCCACGGCCTTGGCTTCGGCGTGGGAGGCTGGCGAGGTTGTCCACATTCTGCCCACTGCCAATGATCGGCGCATTCTCGTGAAAGCTTCGTTTCGGCGCACGCAGGCTCGGACACCGTTTCTGAAGGTGGACGGACGGCTCATCGCGGGCAAGCCGACGGACACCGGCGGGCTCTTTTGGTCCTTTGATGCCGATCAACTCCAGCCCGCCCGGCCTTACAATCTTCAACTCCTTTCGGCCGCGAAGAAGGCGCTGTGCGCTCCTTGGACGCTCAAGACGCTTCCCGATCCGGACGATCGCCCCCAGCGCCTTCGACTGCTCATTTACACATGCGCCGGCGGCGACGAACGGCTCATTGCCAACAACGGGAAGAAGAATTACCTCTCGCTCGTCCAACGCGGCCGTCTGCTAGACCGCGCGCTGTCGTTCCAACCCGACGCTGTCATCGCCAACGGCGACCATGTCTACTGGGACCTTCGTCAGTCCACCCACCCGGCCCGCTACACGGCCTCCGCCGTCGAAGCCACGGGCAAATTTGTTCGCCATCTGCCGGTTCTCGGCACTCCGAACGAAACGGTGCTTCGCCACGTCGGCGACCAGCAGATCGCCAATCTCTACGGCACTCGGCTCCGCGGCTTGCCGGTGTTCTTCCTGCAGGACGATCACGACTACTTCGAAAACGACGACGCCGACGACAAGATGGTGACCTTCCCTCCGGACCACTTCATGCTCCAACTGGGCCGGGCGACGCGTCGGTTGTACTATCCCGAATTTCTCCCGGTTCGCACCCAGCCACTTGGCCTTCCGGGTTCTTCGGCCGCGGATACCCCGGCCGGCACCGGCGAAAGTTTCGGCACCCTTCGCTTCGGCCGACTGGCCGAACTCCTGCTCTATGATTGCCGTCGGTACCTGTCCCTGGCTGGCCTCAACTCGCTCGTCATTCCGCGCGAAGCCGAGGACTGGATCCACTCGCGGATGGCCGATCCGGCCCTGGACCATCTAGTCCACATCCCCTCGCAGCCCCCGGGCTGGAGTGCCGGCAAATGGGGCGATTGGTACCCCGATATCCTGGCGGCCGACGGGAGCTTGACGATCAACAAGCCCAAGCCCTATTGGCAGACCGGCTGGTTGGCGCAGCACGATCGCCTGATGAAGGCGGCCTCGGCCCAGCGCCAGCGAACCCCGTTATTCATTAGCGGCGACATGCACTCCATCGCCGAAGGGCACATTTCCCGCAGCGGCCAAGTCGACCTGCGGGCCAATCCTGTTGTCTCCATTTTGCCCGGGCCCCTCGGCACCGGGCAAAGCTGGCCGTCCAGAGCCAGGGGTGTCCGTGCCATACCCCCGCATCATCTAGACATTGACGAAAAGCAGTCCTGCCTTGAAGAAAACGGTTTTCTCCTGTTAGATTTCTTCCCCGAAAAGGCTGTGGCGAAGTATTTCCGTTGGCGACCGGAGATGGGTGACGAAGCTTTCGCCACCTTGGCTCCCTTCCGCGAAACGGAAATGCGCCGACCCTCTTAAATTAACTCGTAACCACTTCAAGGGAATTGAAATGAAGATCCTCTCGCTCCTGCTCGTAAGCATTATGCTTCCGCTTGCAGCTCAAAACATCCGCTCCACCGTCACCGGCCGCATTACGGATGGTTCTAATGCGGCGGTCCCCGCCACAAAGATCACCATCACGAACACCGACACCAACCAAAAGCGATCGGTGCAATCGACCGGCACCGGCGACTACGTGCTCCCCCAACTCGAGCCCGGACCCTACACCCTCACCGCCGAACGCGACGGATTCCGCCGCGAGATCGTTCGTAAAATCGTGCTTGAAACTGGCCAGGACGTCCGCGTCGATCTCAGTCTGAAAATCGGAGCAGTCACCGAGTCCATCGAAGTCGAAGCCACCGCGCCTTTGATCAACGCCGACAACTCCAACATCGGCGGCGTCGTCGAGCAACGCAAGATCGTCGAACTGCCCTTGAACGGCCGGAACTATCTTCAACTCGCCGCCCTGCAACCGAATGTCCTTCCGGCCGTGCAGGGTTCGGCCAACGCGAGTCGTGGCGGTCTGAACATTGCCGGGGCGAACGAGGTTTCGAACCTGTATATCAAGGACGGGATCGATAACAACTCCGCCTCCGACGGTGCCAGCCACACTCCCATCCTCGACTCCGTCCGCGAGTTCAAGGTGCTCACCGGAACCTACTCGGCCGAGTATGGCCGGGCCTCTGGCGCTCAAGTGATGGTCACCACCAAGTCCGGTGCCAACGACCTCCACGGCTCTCTTTGGGAGTTCCACCGGAACTCCGCCTTTGACGCCCGCAACTTCTACGCACCCAGCAAACCGGCCTTCCGGCGCAACCAGTTTGGTGCCGTCACAGGCGGTCGGATCCGGCGCGACAAGACGTTTTTCTTCCTCGGTTACGAGGGCCAACTCCGCGGCCAGCAGGATTCGAGCCGCGTCAACCTGCCCACCGCCGCCTTCCGCAATGGCGACTTCAGCGCCCTCACGGCGCCCCTGCGCGACCCCCGCAACGGCAATACCCCGTTCCCAGGGAACAGGATTCCGCAATCCGCCTGGAGCCCCCAAGGCGCAGGCCTTCTGGCTCTCTATCCCCAGCCCAACACGGTCGGCGTGCAGAACTTCACTACAGCCGCCGCCACCAAAAACGAAGCCCATCAGTTCATGGTCCGCGGAGACCATCGCTTCTCGGAAAAGGACAGCGCCTACCTGGTTTATGAATGGCAGGATAGCGGCGGCCGTTCTCCGCTGGCGGGCGTTGGCCTGCCTGGCTACGGCTCGCTCAGCAGTTCCGGGACGCAGCACGCCGTCGCCAATTGGACCCACATTTTCTCTCCCAAATGGCTGTCGGAAGTTCGCGTCGGCTATTCGCGCTTGAAGGTTCTCAATCTGCAGGAGGATTACGACGTCGACGTCGTCAACCGCCTTGGCATCCAAGGCCTCACCGACGTCGGGAAGACCCCCTTTAACTCATCTTCTACACTTGTCGCCGCAAAGCAGCCCTAACTGATTGATTCCACACAAGGCGACGTCTTAGCGGGTGAAATCCTAGTGACACAGAATAGAGC
>CANNLB010000575.1 GCA_947505565.1 Acidobacteriota bacterium
CGCGGAGTTCATACGAACGAAGCCAATTTACCGGTAAAACGGCTGCCAAGTCAGCCAACGCGGCCCATACTGCAGCGCCGGCCGACCCACCTCATGCGCCCCCAAGTCCGGTGCCTTGCCCGCAAAGCCCTCGTTCACCGTCGGAATTACCACGCCGGCGTCAACCGCCTTGCTCCCCGGCTTCAACCGAAAATTGATGTCCATCGCGTGGTACACCGCAAACCGCTTCGCCGGATCCGGCGGCACCATCTTCTCGAAAATGTCGAAGTCTACTTCGATCCCGTGCGCCTCCTGCCCCGTCCCCGCCCGGAACGCCGCCAAGGTCGCAAACGTCTTCCAGTCACTCGGCTTGGGCTCGTAAACCTTCTGCCCCTTGGCCGGAATCAGCCAGCTATACTGCGCCGTAACTCCTTTGTTCGGCCGATACCCGTCATAGTCCATGCTATTGAAATCGGTCGCGTTACCCACCCGCATAACTCCGCGATCCGGCGTATCTCGCCCCAGAAACAGGTTGTTCCGATAATGCATGTTCGACGACGTATCCCCCGCCATATGCTCGCCAATAATCGTGTTGTGATACACAAATAACCCAGCCGGCTTGGCCGAAAACTTAAACGCCACCCCGCCCGGCGAATGGTACAGCGTGTTCCGAATGAAATAAACCGGGCCCCCGAAAACGGGCTGCGAACTGTAACCACCCATCGCCGAATTCGTCCCTCGATTATTGAAGACTCGCACATTATGCACCCCGCCGTCCGTCTCCACGAAGTCGTCGTTCAGCATGTGCAAATCGTTGTTGTAAATATCGATCGAAGATGCCCGCCGATCCGGATCCGTCGGCGGCGTTCCGTAAGTCGATATCCCAATCGCATCATGGAAGTACGCAATCGAGTTATGCGCAATCACATGCCCCGGACCATACACCTTGATTCCGTAGTAACTCACCATCCGATGCGACTTCAACGCCGGCTCCGCCCAAACGTTCCCTCCCGGCTCCCGTTGCCGCCCGCCCCATCCAATCAGCCGGAACCGATCGTCCCGCCCAAGAATCAGGTTGTCCGCAATATAGAAGTCCGATGAACCGGCATACTCGGTCCACACCCCAAACCCCACGTTCTCAAACCGACAGTTCTTCACCGTCAACGCCACCGCCCCAATCACTTCCTTTTGTCCCGCAAAGATCGCCACATCCGTATTCCGGAACGTCAACCCCTCGATGATATGGTGCTGCGATGCCATCACATCCAGCAGCCGATGGTTGTTGTCCCCGTCCAGAATCACCTCCCCATCGCCCGCCGCCTTAATCGTAATCGGCTTCTCCGCCGTACCCTTCAACGTCAGCGACATCGACCCATCGAACGGTGCCATCATCGGATCAACATAGTCCAGCCGCTCCGGTCGATAAAGCCCCGTATGCATCAGCAGTGTATCGCCCGGCTGTGCCCGCCGCTCCCACACCACTGACCAATCGCCCAGCCCCGCTCCGTAGTACGCCTGCAAAATCCCCGTAAAGCTCGGCTGCTGCCGCGGGCCAAAGTAGTCCGGCGGATACACATGCAGCGTCCGCCCGCCCTTGTAAGGCATCGGTTCCGTCCGCGTCTTCACCTTCACCGTATGCGTCGTCTGCCCCGTGGTGCCATCCGGGTCCGTCATCACAAAACGGCACTCGTACTCTGACCCCGGCTGCAGGTTCAGAATGCTCCCCGCAAAGGCATCCGGCACCGTATAGTCCAGGTTCTCCTTCCGTCGATAAACGTTCTCCCCGCCGATCCGCACGAGCGGCATTCCGACCTTCCAAGCCGGGTCGCCCACCGGGCGGTACTCCACCGAAACCGCCGCGTTCCGATTGGCGTCCCCACGAATCGGCCACTCAAAGCCGAGGTTCAAAAGGGTCGGGTGTTCCACATGGAATTTGCCGGCATCCGTCGCGTTCTGGCCAAAAGCACCGAACGCAGTCAGCAATGAGAGGGTGAGAAATCGTGAGCCCATAGGACGCCGATTATATCCATAAAGTCACCCGCCGTCCTATGGGCGATTTACGAGCCCTCCCGTTTTCCACTGTCCGCATACTCGTGATCCGTCCAAACTGCGGCGCGGTGGTATTTCCGTTCGGATTCCCGGAGTTCCGCCGCGAACGTCTCCTGAATCTTCATCGATAGCGTGCACGTCATCGGCCCAATCAGGCTCCCCAGCACCGTAAAGGCGCTCCGATCCCAGAACGCATCCACCGTCCGCGGACCCAAATCCAGGTTCCCGTCGGACGCCCGCGTGTTCAGCCCCGCACCCGAAGGATCCCTCACGTTACCCGGCGGCGGCGGAAAACACGGCCCGCTCGGGACCGGCAGGATGCCCGAAAGCCGCCCAACGCCAAATTGGCCTTTCGGTTCTGCTTGAAAGTAGCTCAACGTCGTCGGAAAGACCGAGCCGTTCTCAGACGCAATCCTACCGCCGTCGCAACCCGTCGGGTCCGAAAGGCTCTTCGCCCAGTTGTACGAAACCTGAAACGATCGCCCCTTCCCCGCGCGCCGATTCACCTCGGCCGTAAAGCCGCTACAGTGTTCGAGCAAGCATGATTCATGTGGGGCGTGCTGAACTGGTGAATCGCAAACAGGCAGCAAGGTGGTGTATGCCGATCGGGTAGGCAAAACCCGAAGGTAGGCTAGGCCCTTTGCGCGAACCAGCCGGCACAATTTTTAGCGCCCGCGGCATTCCATCACGCCGCAAAGCTACGACGAACTGCCTCCGCCGCCTTACCTTCCAGGAACCAGGCAACGATCAAACAGCCGCCGGTACCGAGGAATAGCCACGATCCCCCGAGAAGGCCCCGCGCGTTCACTTACTCGATGCCCGACCAGGAGGCCGCCATACGGGCGAATCTGCACGATGCCCCGTCCCCGCCCCTCGTGTTCTCGCACGAGAAAGCGACCGGATGGTGCACCGGCACCCTGGAGTGATGGGCCACGGGGCGATCCACATCGCATCTTTCTTTATACGGAGTCGCGAACCTCTGCTTCTATTCCCCCACAATATGGCCCCAACCCTTCCCGTGCGTTGCGGATCCGTTCGACTAATGCTCGTCGACGTTTCGCGCGTCCCGCCTTTCGCCAATCTGCCCACCGTGACAAAGCTCTCGCGTGCGCGAGGGGCATAAACGCATTGCCAAGCCGGTGGAACAGGACCGTAGCCACCTCGAACGCCTCCGACTCGCCCTTTCAAAATCAGCTTGCGCTTCCGACCGCAATGCTGCGCTCGTGGATGTTCGACCTGACCGCCGACGCTGTGAACGATGGGGCCTCGGCGCCCCCCTGAAATTGACCACCTCTG
>CANNLB010000576.1 GCA_947505565.1 Acidobacteriota bacterium
GGCCTCCAGCCGTCGATACGGCATCCGCCACAGCAACCGATTCTCCGGATCCTCCGCCGCATACTGCGCGTTCCCCGTCTTAGCCATCCGATAGGTATTGCTGCTCAGCATCAACGTATGCAGCTTCTTCAGCGACCAGCCGTTGTCCATGAACCACACCGCCAGCCAGTCCAGTAACTCCTCGTGTGACGGTCTATCGCCCATCACCCCGAAGTCATTCGCCGTCCGGACCAGCCCATCGCCGAAGTGCCACTGCCACACCCGGTTTACGATCACCCGCGCCGTCAGCGGATTCTCCCGCGAGGCGATCCAATTCGCCAGGCCCAACCGCCGGCCGCTCGTCCGTCCGCCGGGCAGCGAAAACGCGGGCTGCGCCTTGGCCAGAACCTCGGGCACCGACGGCCCCACTTCAGGCCCGGGCGAAGAAGCCTTCCCGCGAATCAAAATATGGGTAGCCTTCGGCACAGCTTTCGGCTCCTCCATGAAGTAGCCGCGGGCCAGGTCCGGCGTCTCGCTCTTCAGCCGGGCCACGTACGCCTCCACCGGCAGCTCCGCCCATTCCCGCGCCAGCTCTATCGGCACCCTTTTCGTCTGCCGATGGGTTGCCATCGCCTCGGGCGAAAGCACGCTTAGCCCCGACTGGAGCCACGCTCTCCGCGCCGGCTCCCGCAGCGCCGCGATCTGCCGTTCGCGTTTGTTGAACCGGTCAACCTCCGCGGGTGTTCCGATCGGCCGGTCCAACTCGGTCCGCCCGTTGCGCGGCCGCTCCAGGCCGTTGAACACCGCGATCATGCCGTAGTAGTCCTTGGTCAGCAGCGGCTCAAACTTATGGTTGTGGCACCGCGCACAGGCCAGCGTCAGCCCCAGAAAGCCCTGCGCCGTCGCGTTCAAAATGTCGTCGAGTTGGTCGAAACGGTCTTCGGCCGGGTCGGCGGGTTCATCGTCCCACGGGCCCAACCGCGCGTAGCCCGTGGCCAGCAGCGTCTCGGCGTTCCGATCGGGCAACTCGTCACCGGCCAGTTGCTCCACCACGAACCGGTCGAAGGGCTTGTCGGTGTTGAACGCCCGAATCACGTAGTCCCGAAACTTCCAGCCCTGAGGCTTCGCCTCGTCGCGTTCGTAGCCGTTCGTGTCACCATAGCGGACCACGTCGAGCCAGTGTCGCGCCCAGCGTTCCCCGTAGGCCGGACGTGCGAGCAGCGACCGCGCGAGGCCGTCCCAGTCGCCGCGGAAAACGTCCTGCTCGGCGATCGTCGGGGGCAGTCCAGTGACGTCCAGATACATCCGCCGCAGCAGATCCCCGTCGCTCGCGGCGGCGGCGGGTCGCCAGCCCTTGGCCTCCAACTTCGCCAGCACAAACGCATCGATCGGGTTCTTCACCCATGCCCTGTCCAGCACGTTCGGCTCGATCGGCTTGCGCGGCGCGTGGAAAGCCCAATGCGCCAAGCGCGGATCAACCTTGGGCGTCGCCGAGACCTCCGCGCCGGGCCAGTTCGCCCCGGCGTCGATCCACTCTTTCAGTAACGTGATCTCGGTCACGGTCAGTCGTGGTCCGGCCGGAGGCATGACGAGCTTTGGATCGGTGCCGGAGACATAGCGGATCAGTAGACTCGCGCTGCCTTTGCCCGGCTCGAAGGCCGGAATGCCACTCTCGCCGCCTTGCAAAGCATCGGCCCGCCGGTCGAGGCGTAGATGGCTTTTCTGCACAGCGGGACCATGACAAGCCAAGCACCGCCGCGCAAGAAGTGGCCGCACTTCCGTAGCAAAATCGGCCGCCGAACACAGCGTCGGTATCAGTAGCAGGAGATATCGCATGACGGAGATCTGCCTCACTGTATCGCAACCATCCCCACAGCACCACCCGTCACTCGCCGTTTACAGAGGGACGCTCGTCTGGCCTCCGTCCGCTCGCTTCGCCCGTGACTCGGCCTCGGCAAACCGACTCTGGTCCGTATAGACCCTCACGAGACTGACGATGGTGGGCAGACCACGGCCATCGCGCCCATTTAAAACTCGCCGCTGCAGGGCAATGGTCTGCGGGAGTATCAACTCCGCTTCGGGGTACTTGCCTTGCTGCCACGCAATCGATCCTCCGCGCCCAGCGTCCGGCTCCGCGGTGCGTACGCCCGCTTGAAGTGCTTTCGGGCTTCGGCATAGAGATCTAGTCCCCGATACGTCTTTCCCGTCTTCTCCTGAGCCGACGCTTCCACCTCGGGCTGTGGAGCGAACTTCCCCGGGATCCGCTCGGCCGCCCGGTCCAGCGCCGCCCTCACTTTCGGATCCGGGTCCAGTTTGCCGCCTCCGCATCAGCTCGCTGCCTCTCGGCCACCACTAGCGCTCGGTTCCGCCGCATAAACTTCGGCTGATCCGCCAAAAGCACCTCCGGATGTCCGCGGCGAGCGCCTTGGTCGAGCCACCGCGGTCAGCGGCGCGATGTCTTCCTCCCGGGTCGCCTGCTTCGGGCTCATGTTGGTCGGAATCGATCAAACGGGCCACGCCGATGCCCATCACCTTCGGTGGGCCGCTGCGGTCGGCCAGGGCGTTGTCCGGCTTCAAATCTCAATGAATCATCCAGCGCTGAGGGGCATCATAAGCGAGCACGCTCTGTCCCGTCTCCCGCGTTCCGGCGCTGTAGCTTTGCGCGATCCCGGGTTGTTGCAGACGACCGAACGCTTCCGCCTCCTGCTCAAAGCGCAGCCCTCTCCGGTCGGTCACCATCCTTACGGCGAATCACCTTCAACCCGCCCGTTCGCTGCGGGTTCTGCTGCTCCGCCTCGTAGACGGTGCCCATACCGCCTTCCCCGACGAGGCGGAGAATGCGAGATGACCCGATGACTGTGGCGTTGGCCGACCCGGTTTCGAACAGATTCGCTACCAGTTGCGACTGCGGCTGGTCCAGAAACCGGTTCAGAAGGCTCTCCACCTCCGCCCGCAGCGCCGCTTGTCCGGCGCAGCCTTGGTCGAGAAATCGCGCGCTGAATCTCCTGCCACTGCTCCGCGTTCATATGGGCGCGCCGTCTCCGCCGCGCTTTTAAGCCAGGCTCGCTTCAGCGTGATTAATGAGAGGCGGACCAGTCTCAAGAACGCCTCGTGGATGAGCGCGGTCGATAGCCCGCGGGTTGGCTGCTCCAGTGGCGATGAGTAATCCGGTGCATCTCCGGTTAGACCAGTGGCATCAATTCCCTCAGGGCTTCGCCCTCTCCGTCTGCCCAAGCCTTCAGAAGCGATGACATCGAAGCCCCGGTTATCGAGTGCGATGACCGTATCATAGAGTGAGGTGCCTTCGCCTCTCATAAACATGATTCAACGCCACTCTCACCC
>CANNLB010000577.1 GCA_947505565.1 Acidobacteriota bacterium
GGGGTGTATAGCGCGCAGATTGTAGTGCGGGCAGACGGAGCGGGCAACAACCCGCAGACAGTTCCGGTGTCGCTGACCGTGACCCGCCAGTTCTCATTTTCGGCGGCTCCTTCATCGCTCAATTTTACCGCGGTGATCGGCAGCGCGCCGCAGACGCAGGCGGTACAATTAACGGCGGCCAGCCCGCCGCTGGGCTTTCTGGCGACGTCGTCGAGCACTTGGCTGACGGTGAGCCCGAACGGAGGGAACGCACCGACGACGATGGGAATTTCGGTGAACCCGCAAGGCCTGGGACCGGGCACCTACGCGGGTAATATCCAGGTATCACCAACGGTTTCCGGGGCGGGTACGATCACGATCCCGGTGACGCTGACGCTGACGGCGAACTCGCAACTGCGCGTATCGCCGACGGCGCTGCAGTTCACGGCGAACGAAGGGATCGCGCCGGCGGCTCAACCGCTGCAGGTGACTTCGACGACGACGCCCATTCCGTATACGGTGTTCACGAGCACGTCCTGGATTGGACTTTCAACGACCGGGGGAACAACGCCGGGCAGTCCGCTGGTTAGCGTGTTGCCGCAAGGCCTGGGGGCGGGCTTTTATCGGGGTGAGATTCGAGTGAGCACGACCGAGCCCGGCAACGTAACGACGGTAGTGCCGGTGACTTATACGGTAACGGCGGCGGCGCGCGTGCCGCAGATTCGGGCGATGACGAACGCGGCCAGCCTTCTGACGACGGGGCTGGTGCCGCTGATGGTGTTCACCGTTTTCGGAGATAACCTGGGTCCGGACGAAGTCGCGTTGGGCGGGCTGGATGGCAACGGTCGATTGCCGCGATCGATTGCGGGGGTACGGCTATTGATGGACGGTTCGGCGGTCCCGCTGCTCTACGTGAGCAAGAGCCAGGCGAGTGGAATCGTGCCGAGTTCGGTGGCCGGGCAGCCGAACGTGGCGGTGCAGGCCGAGGTGAACGGAACGCTGGGGACTACGCTGGCATCGGCGGTGGTGGCGACATCACCAGCGCTGTTTACGGCCGATGCGAGCGGCCGCGGACAGGCGGCGGCGCTCAACGAAGACGGCGGGCTGAACGGGCCAATTACACCGATTTCGGTCGGATCGATTCTGGTGCTTTACGCCACGGGCGCGGGCGAGTTGGCGCCGCGTGGGGAGGCGGGAGCGATTTCCCCGCGCGGAGACGGGCTGGCGTTCCCGTTGACAGTCGAGATCGACGGGCAAGCGGCGGATGTGCTGTTTGCTGGACAGGCACCGGGACAGATCTTCGGACTGACCCAGATCAACGTCCGGGTGCCGGAGACAGGCCGACGGGGAGCCTTGCCGGTGGTGCTGAAGAGCCCGGGATATCGCAGCTTGCCGAACGTGACAATCGAGGTGAGGTAGGAATGGAGAGACGGAGCTTTCTTGCGCTGCCGTGGTTCGGGCGGCGCAAGGAGATCAAGGCATGCGGGGCCCGGTTCCGCGTGATTCGGCGGGGCAGCGCGGCCCGACGGTACCTGTTCATTCACGGCGACGAGACGACGGCGCGGGATGTATTAGCGGCGCACTTGGCGGCGCACGACGGAATCGGCTACTCCGTGCTGAACAGCAAGCGCACCGTGACAGCGACGAACGGATTGGAGTACGACCCAAACCGGATGTTCAGCGAGGAGGGGTTACGGCGGAACCTGGACCGGCTGAACCCGAAGGCGGAGGAGTGGCAGAAGCGGGCCGTATTGGAGATCGTAGCCAGAGATCGGGAGAGCTTCGTGCGGCGGCTGACTCCGCCGGGCCAGGGGCTGCTGGTCGCGCTGCATAACAACGCCCGAGGGTACTCGGTGAAGGACGAAGTCGCGATCAGCGAGGAAGTGTCGCTCCAGGACGAAGCGCACCTGCACGAGTTCCTGCTCTGCACCGATGCCGGGGATTTCGCCAAGTTGAAGACGAGCCCGTTCAACGTGGTGCTGCAGGGCAAGCCGGGGGGCGAGGAGGACGGCAGCCTGTCCCGGCTGATGGCGAAACGGGGGATCCGCTACGTGAACATCGAGGCCGGGATCGGGAAGGCCGCCGAGCAGAAGGCGATGCTCGACTGGGCGCAGAGCCATCTATAGCTTGGACAGGAAGTAGGCGTGGACGCGAAGATCGGCCGTCAATTCCGGATGGAACGTGGCGACCAGGTGGCGGCCTTGTTCGGCGAGGACGGGATCGCCGCTGTAGGTGGCCAGCACTTGAACAGCAGGGCCGGTGGCTCGGATGATGGGGGCGCGGATGAAGACCGCTTCGAGGTCGCCGAGCTTGGTCGGAAGGGTGACGACGCGCGAATCCAGTTGGCGCCCGTAGGCGTTGCGCTGGACGTCGATATCCATGAGCCCGAGCGACTCCTGTGCGGGGGAGCTGACACGGCCGGCAAGGAGGATGGCACCGGCGCAGGTGCCGAAGATGGGTTTGGCTTGACCATAGGCGCGGAGGGGCTCGAAGAGGCTTTCCCGATGGAGGATTTTTAGCATGGTGGTGCTTTCGCCTCCAGGGATGACGAGGCCATCGGTGGCTTCGAGTTCAGCGGCGCTACGGACCTCTACGGCATGTGCGCCCGCTGCATCGAGCGCGCGCACATGCCGTTCGTAGTCGCCTTGCAGGGCGAGGACTCCGACGACTTTACCAGCCACGGGTTTGCATCAGTTCGCCGTCAGCGATCTTGGAGATTTCGAGGCCGACCATGGCCTTCGACTCGCCGATCTCTTCGCAGGCTTCGAGAACTTTATGGGCGTCCTTATAGTAGGTCGCGGCTTTGACGATGGCCTTGGCAAACTGTTCGGGGTTTTCGGACTTGAAGATACCGGAACCGACGAAGACGGCTTCGGCACCGAGTTGCATGACGAGCGCGGCGTCCGCCGGGGTGGCGATGCCGCCGGCTGAGAAGTTCGGGACGGGCAGCTTACCATTTTTGGCAACCCACTCGATGAGTTCGAAGGGGGCTTGGTGGCGTTTGGCTTCCGCCATCAGCTCCTCGTGGCCGAGGACGGTGAGTTGGCGTATTTCCTTGACGATGGTGCGCATGTGGCGGACGGCTTCGACGATGTTGCCCGAGCCGGCTTCGCCCTTGGTGCGGATCATGGCGGCGCCTTCGCCGATGCGGCGCAGGGCTTCTCCGAGATTGCGGGCACCGCAGACGAAGGGGACTTTGAAGTCGCGCTTGTCGATGTGGTGCTCTTCGTCGGCCGGGGTGAGAACTTCGGATTCGTCGATGTAGTCGACCGACAGGGCTTCGAGGACGCGGGCTTCAGTGAAGTGGCCGATGCGGGCTTTGGCCATTACGGGGATGGAGA
>CANNLB010000578.1 GCA_947505565.1 Acidobacteriota bacterium
GGATGCAGTTTCACGAAATCCTGGTGATAGTCTTCGGCGGGAAAGAAAGCCTTTAGGGGAGAGATCTCGGTAACAATCTTTCCGTTAAACAGTTTGGCCTGCTCCAACTGGCCGACGTAGCCGGTCACGATCTTCTGTTGTTCCGCATCGGCGTAAAATACGGCCGACCGGTACTGCCGGCCATGATCCGGTCCCTGATAGTTCAACTGCGTCGGATCGTGGGCCACGGCAAAGAAGATCTTCAAAAGCTGTCCATAGGAGATCCTTGTCGGATCAAACGTGATCTCAATCGCCTCGGCGTGGTTGGTCCGCCCGGAACCGACCAGCTCATACTGCGCTGAGGCCAAGTCACCGCCGGAGTAACCGGAAACGACTTTGTCCACCCCAGCCACCGCTTCGAACACGGCTTCGGTGCACCAGAAGCAACCGCCGGCGAAGACAGCCTTCTGTTTGCCCTTGGCGGAGGATTTATCGATGTCCTGCGCCGGGTCCGGCAGCGGACCCCTGGGAGCGGCGGTGCAGCCGAAGGCCGCAACAAGCGTGAAGATTGCAATTTGGCGAATCAAGGTAGACTCCTATTTCTCACTCGTCCGCGCCACAAAGCGCAGGGAGGCTGAATTCATACAATAACGCAGGCCGGTGGGGCGCGGACCGTCATCAAACACGTGGCCCAAGTGGGCATCGCAGCGCGCGCAGACGATCTCGGTCCTCGTCATGAACAGGGCTTTGTCGACATGTTCTGCGATGTTCTCTTTCGCCACGGGTTGGAAAAAGCTGGGCCAACCGGTGCCGGACTCGAACTTATGGCGGGAATCAAAAAGCGAGGTCTCGCAGCAGACGCACCGATAAAGCCCGTCGCCCTTGTGAGCGTTGTACTCGCCGGAGAAAGCGCGCTCGGTGCCCTTTTTGCGCGTAACGTCGTATTGCGTGGGCGAAAGCTGCTTTCGCCATTCGGCGTCAGTCTTAATGATCATAGGAAGTGCCTCGGTGGTTTGTCGCTGGCCGTTGCGCCCGAAGGCCACGATGCGGACATTGCGATCGGCGGCCCAAAGGGCTGAAGTTCCAAGAGCGGCGGCAAGAAAGTATCGACGGTTCATTTTTCGTCTCCCAACATTAGATTCGCGAATCGACGCAATAGAGTTACGGATCATTGTAGAAATCGGACGGAGCGCCCGGTTACTTTCCTGGCCTCGGCAAAAAGCACCTCGTTCACGCTCTTCAGAAAAGCGAGATCGTCCTGCCGCACACTCCTCCGCGTGGTATCGAGCGAACGATAGTCGAGAGAGTAGAGATCGGTGAAGGAGCTCGCGGAGAGGCCATAGGCTGCGTTGAGCCGATCGATGTTGTAGCCGTAGGTCTCCTTAAGAAACTCCACGTACTGCTGCTTACCGGGTGCTTCGTCGGGGAGGCGGCGGATCAATCCGAGATGAGCGGGTCCCGCGCCGCCCCAGGCATATTCCGCGTTGGCTTCGTTCCGCAAACGGGCCCGCGCGAGATTCGCCCACGTCTTGATGGTCGCTTCGGCGCACGGATCCGCCATGGGGAGCGGCGGCAGTTGGATAATAAGAGCGGCGAGAGCAAGGAGCATATGGGCTTATCGTATTGTGCCGCGGTGCGGCAGGGAACCGACCAATGGAATCAGCACTACCACGATACCGAGTATGGATTTCCGTTGGAGAGAGACGATGAACTGTTTGAGCGCCTCGTCCTCGAGATCAATCAAGCCGGACTGAGCTGGCTGACAATTCTCAAAAAACGGGAAGGATTTCGGAAGGCCTATCACGGCTTCTCCGTCGCAAAAGTCGCAGCCTATGGCGAAGAAGACCGGGCCCGGCTCCTGGCTGACGCGGGCATTATACGCAATCGGCTGAAAGTGAACGCCGCGATCGAAAACGCCAAACGAATCCAGGCCATGGTTTCGTTCCTCGATTTTCTCGACAGCCATCACCCGCGGGACCACGCGGCGTGGTGCAAACTGTTCAAGCAGACTTTTCTTTTCACGGGTGGCGAGATCGTGAACGAATTCCTCGTCAGCACCGGCTATCTCTCCGGGGCGCACGACCCGGACTGCCCGGTGTATCACCAGATCAACGATTTAAAATCCGCACGCCGGCAATCACGATAGCACCGCCGACCAGCGTCGCCGTGCTGATCGATTCGCCCAGAAAGATGGAGCTGAGCACCACGCCGCAGACCGGGACGAGATTGATAAAGATCGAAGCCCGGCTGGGACCAATCTGGCCAATTCCCTTCAGATACAGCAAGAACGCGATCGTCGTGCCGCAGATGCCGAGGAACGCCGCGGCTAACCATACCGAGACGCTCCAAGGCGCGGTCGGGGCCGGTTCGAGAGCCGCGTAGACGACCAGGGCGGCTGTACCCATCCAGGTGGAATAGGCGGTCGCGGCGATCGCCGAGATCTTTCCGGTTACGGTACGACCGAGTAACGTATAGGTCACCCACGAGAGCGCGCAGCCCAGAATCCACCAGTCGCCCTTGTTGAGGCCCTGCGAAAACAACCGCCCGGGGTCTCCCTGCGAAAGCACGAGAACCGCTCCGGCCAAACTCAAAAGCAGACCGCCAATCTTCAGCGGCGTCACTCTTTCGCCCCAGACGATTGCGGAGACCAGGAAAACGAACATCGGCTGCATCGAGGCGACGAGCGAGGCGCGGCCGGCTGGAACGGTTTGTAGCCCGTTAAAGAAGCAGATGTTGTAGAAGAACACGCCGAATAAGCCCATCGCGCCCAACCGCAGAGCCAACGGCCAAGTCAACGCTGGCCAAGGGCGGTGCCAGAGCAGGAAAACCAGCAGGCCCAGTGAGCCGAAGGCGAAGCGCCCCAGGGCGGCCTGGACCGCCGGGACACCTTCGGCGGAGATGATCCGGCCGCAGATCCAAGACGCGCCCCAAAAGATGGCGGTGAGAGTGAGTTGCCAATAGGCGCTTGAGTTCGAGATAGATCTATTATCGGATGATGCAGTTTCGCAGTGTCGGAATCGGGGTGACGGTCGCGTGGATGGCGTTGCTGGGGGCTAACGAAGCCGCACGCTGGATGACAACGAACCTCGGCCAGCAATTGGCGTTATCCCGTGCGATCCTCCTGGTGTTCGCCACCGCCATGTATTTTACTGGTGCCGGAGACTATGGCCTGCGGCCGCCCGGTCGGTTGCCGTGGATCTGGATGGTACCCGTTAGCATTCTACTCGGAGTCAGTGTGGGCGTGGCCGGTTCCGTGCCGGGGGAGTGGTGGTTGTGGGTGTTTATCGGGTTTGCGGACGAAGTCTTTGTGCGGGGTTGGTTGCAGGCGGCGCTATC
>CANNLB010000579.1 GCA_947505565.1 Acidobacteriota bacterium
CCCGAAAAACTAGACCTCAACTTTCCGAACTCAATTCCAACGACTTAAGACCCATGTTTACAACACCTGTCGCCCGTTCTCAGATTGTTTTGGACAGCAGTGATTCCGCCCAGTCGTCTCCACCCGATCGGACAGAAGATTCTCGGTATCTTTCCGATGCCGAACTTCGTAGATCCCATCCCGAATCGCCGCGACCAGTGGAACTTCATCTCCGCCCAAAGCGGCAGCTATCCCCGGCGGACCGACATCCTCCGGCTCGACTTTCAGCCCTTCACGAAACTGCAAACCTATCTCCGCATCAGTAATACGCAAGACCGGCAGGAGGTGCCTTGGGGCCTGTGGGTAAACGGAGGCGTCAACATACCTCTCACACCGGTTGACTTTCGGCAGCCAGGCCGAGGTGCCACGCTGCATACTACCTTTACGGTTTCGCCTACTGTCTTTAACGAACTCATCCTGGGTGTCAGCCAAAACCACTTGACCTACAAACCCGTCAATCCGGATAAGGTCGACCGCACAAAACTCGGCATTAACGTACCGCAATTTAATTCCAGCTTGAACGCCGGGAATCTGATTCCTAACTTTGCCTTCGGCGGAGTCCAGAATGCAGCCAGCGTCAACATGAGCGACGGGGTTCCCTACGACAATTCAAACCTGATTCTATCGGTCGTCGAGAATCTCAGCAAGATTTGGAAGACGCATACCTTCCGCTTCGGCGTCTATTATGAACGCGCCCGGAAGGATCAGAGCGCGAACGCCGCCACCCGCGGCACGCTCGATTTCGGTGTGAACGCTCTGAGCGAATACGATACGAATTTTGCTTACTC
This sequence comes from Acidobacteriota bacterium, assembly GCA_947505565.1. Classification (GTDB taxonomy): domain Bacteria; phylum Acidobacteriota; class Terriglobia; order Bryobacterales; family Bryobacteraceae. Next base: position 828 of record CANNLB010000579.1, read on the forward strand.
CAACGCGGCACTCGGCTCTTACAACTCTTATACCGAAGCATCGGCCCGCCCGCGCGGCTATTACTACTTCACGAATCTCGAGTTCTACGCCCAAGACGCTTGGCGCATCAAGCCGAACTTACTCCTCGATTTCGGCCTTCGTTTCTACGCCAACCAGCCCACTTACGACAAGCTGAATCAGCTTTACACTTTTTCCCCGGACGCCTACAGCCCCGCCAAGGCCCCCGTCTTGTTGCGGCCCGCGCTGGATGCTAACCGCCGGACCGTGGCCCAAGCGCCCAACGGCACCAACTATCCGGAAGGCTTCATCGGCACCTTTGCCCCAGGCTACGGCAATCCCGCGGAGGGAATGATTCAGGGCGGCCGGAACGGAGTGCCTCGCGGCCTCTACGAGGTGCCGAAGTTGATGGCGGCACCTCGCTTCGGCTTCTCCTACGATCCGTTCCGTCGCGGTCGTACCGCCATCCGCGGTGGTGGTGGCGTGTTCTTCGATCGGATCCAGGGCAACATGACCTACAACATGTTGCCGAATCCGCCATCCATCTTCACTCCCACCGTTTACTACGGGACGCTGGACGGCTTGGCCGAGACCGCGGGCAAAGGGGTCCTCGCCCCGTCGGGCACGGTTCGCGCCATCTTTGGCAACAACCCCATGCCGACCACCTATAATTTTTCGCTCGGGATTCAGCAGCAGGTGGGCAAAACGCTTCTCATGGACATCTCGTACGTCGGCTCGCTGAGCCGACACCAACTCTGGCAGCGGAACATTAACGCCATCCCACTCTATTCGACGCATCTCGAAAAGAACCCGCAAAATGCCAATCCAGCGCGTCCCACGGCCGCACTGGCAAACAACTTCCTTCGCCCGATCCACGGCTACGGTGACATCTTCCTCTACGAGTTTGCAGCGGCTTCAAACTACAGCTCGCTCCAGACTCGCTTCACCCAACGCCTGAATCGCAACTTCAACTGGGGCGTCAGCTACACTTTTAGCAAGGCGCTCGGCACCTCTTCGAGCGACGGATTCACGATCAACCCGTTCTTCAGTCCGCGCGCTTGGAACTACGGTCCGCTCAACTATGACCGCACGCAGGTCGTCGGTATTAACTACAACTGGACACTTCCGTGGAAGCATCGTGTCCTCAAAGGTTGGCAGTTCTCCGGCATCACCCGCGGTCAGACCGGGGCTCCCTTCACCCCCGGCATCACCCTCGTTACAGGCGGGGACGTAACGGGGAGCGGCTCCTTCCCCACGCGACTCGTCGTCACCGATCCCCACCTACCGCCTACCGAGAGATTTCGCGCACCAGCCCGGGGTGAACTCGGCAATCTGGGCACAAATAGCTTCCGCGGCCCCGGTTTTCTGAACCACGATCTTTCCGTTTATCGCAACTTCAAATGGGAACGCGTCAATACTCAACTACGTTTCGAGTCCTACAATACGCTAAACCATACGCAATTCTCGGGTCTGTCGACCGGAACGCGTTTCAACACCGTTGGCTCCACCGAACAAATCGACCCCCTCTTTCTGGAACCAACCTCCGCTCGCAACCAACGCCGCGTTCAAGTTGCCATTCGCGTGACATTCTAGAAGCATGGACACCCGCCGTATTGCTTGCCTCCTGATCGGTGTCACCGCCTGGGGCGCTCAGTACCAGCCGCCCCAGACCCCGGTCACCTTCGATGGCACCGTTAAGGTCTATGACAAGAAATTCATCATCGTCGAGACGGTGCCTGACCAAACGGTGAAGCTCGATATCGATAAGAAAACCCGTCTGGTAGACGCCAAGGGAAAGCCGCTCACTAAACCGCCAGAGGTGGGTAGCACCGTGGCCGTCGACGGAATGAAACGGCTGAACGGGTTCCTGGTCGCTCTGCAGATCAAGGTGCTGTAGTCGTGATATAAATTCGGGCATGCTCCGCCGCGATCTCCTCCGTGCCTTCTGGGCCGCTCCTGTCCTCGCCCCTATGGCGAAGGGGCTTCCTCCCCTGACGATCAAGGAGGTAAAGGTGATCTCCACCAGCGGCGGTCGCAACTACCGCTGGATCTTCGTCAAGATCATCACGAGCGAACCGGGGCTCTACGGCATCGGTTCGGCGGGGAATCACTTTCAGCCATATGCCGTGATTGCCGCGATCGAAAAGCACCTGGCGCCGTTTCTCATCGGCAAGAATCCGGAGCAAATCGAAGACCTCTGGCAGAGCGGGCATCTCCGCACCTACTGGCGCAACGGCCCCGTGAACAACAACGTCCTCAGCGGCATGGACATGGCTTTGTGGGACATCAAAGGCAAACGGGCCGGTATGCCCGTCTATGATTTGCTGGGGGGCAAGGTCCGCGACGCCGTTCCTTGCTACGACCATTGCGGCGGTAACAGCAAGGAAGCGGTCGTTGAATCCGTGCAGAAATCGATGGCCAAAGGGTTCCGACACATTCGCGTGCAGCTTGGCGCCTATGGTGGAGGCGGCTTCATCCCCG
>CANNLB010000580.1 GCA_947505565.1 Acidobacteriota bacterium
TCCCGCCAGCAGCACCGTCCCCGCTCCGAACCGGGCTTCTGACCACTTCACTTTTCCGCTCTTCATCTCGATGCAGCGAAGCTCCGGCCCCATCTCTTGACGGCCATGGAAGCCGTATAGAAAGCCGTCTTTCAACACTGGCGTCGCGTAGTGCGCGCTCAGCGATTCATCGCCGCTCCAAATCGGTTTAAACGGTAACTTCGTCAGATCCACCAGCGCCGCGCCCACCTCGTAGCTCGAAGTCAAAAATACTTGGTCCCCCATCACTATCGGTGTCGCAGCGTTCACGGTAGTGTTCGACCGCGCCCGCCAACGCATCTGCCCACGCACCTTGCCCGTCGCCGTGTCGAGCACTACTAGGCCGGTCCGCGTGAAGAATACCGCCTCACCGTTCTTGTACGGAACCGGGCTGGCATGCCCTGCCTCGTCCGTTGTACCCGTCCACAGTTGCTTGCCGCTGGCGGCGGCGAACGCGGCAATTCCCGCCTTCCCCCCGATCTGCAACATCACTTTATCGCCCATCACCAGCGGAGACGATGCCTGGCCGAAGAACTGCTTCTCGACGCCGAACACGGTCATCGTGGAGATCTGCCAAAGCGTTTTGCCCGTCCCGGCGTCAAGCGCGGTCAGTACCCCGTGGGCACCGTGCAGGAATACCCGTCCATTGGCCACCACCGGCGCGGCTCGCGGCCCTTCGTCAAAGCCGAAATCGTCCCGGTAGTTCGTTGGAACAGCGGTCATCCACTGCGTCTTCCCGCTGTTGGCATCCATCACTTCGCAAATTTCGTCGTTCCCAACACGGTGATAGAGATACAGCTTCCCTTCACTAACGACAGGAGCGGCGAATCCGGCCCCCACGTCGCGGCTCCAAAGGATTTTTCCCGTCGGGGAAAAATCGACGTCGTTGGCCACTCCGTTCCGGTTCGGACCCAGATGCTGCGGCCAGTCGGCCCCCTGTAAACAGAAAAGTACGGCGAAAAAGACGAATCGTGTCATCGAGATCCAGTATCCTATGGAGATGATGCGATTGGTGGTCCTGCTCTTTTTCTTCCTCCCCCTCCTTCCCTGCCAGACTCTACGCGGCCTCTTGAGCGTCACCGTTCGCGACGGTTCCAAAGCGATCGTTCGCGATGCCAATCTCGTGGTGACGCAGATCGCCACCGGTCGATCCTGGACCGCGCGTACCGATTCCACCGGCGCCTTCTCCTTCGCGCTCCTTTCGCCCGGCGACTACAAGGTCACGATCGATTCTCCCGGTTTCCGTCGCACTTCGTCCACCGTTACGCTGCGTGTCAACCAGGAGCGACGTCTGGAGATGTTGATCCAGCCCGGCGACCGTGCCGAGGTGATCGAAGTCAACGCGCCAGCGGAATCGCTGAAGACCGATACCCAGTCCTTGGGCGCGTCAATTGAGAATCGGCAGATCGTGACGTTGCCTCTCGACGGGCGAAATTTTCAATCGCTCGCCCTGCTTGTTCCCGGCATCACCCTTCCCGCGCAGGGCTCCTCTGGCACCGTGCGTGGTGACTTCACTTTTAACGCGAACGGATCGCGGGATTCGGCCAACGGCTTCACGCTCGACGGCGTCTACAACGGCGATCCGAAGCTCAACGGCGTCGGCGTAACACCATCGGTGGATGCTATTCGCGAGTTTGAGGTGCTCACCGGCAGCTACGATGCCGCCTTCGCCCGGAACGCCGGCGGGCAGGTCAACGTGGTGCTGAAGTCCGGCACGAATGCCCTGCATGGCTCCGGCTATGAGTTTTTCCGCAACCAGGCGATGGACGCCCGGAATTTCTTCGCCCCCGCGGGGAAGGATCCGCGCTACCAGCGCAACCAATTCGGCGGGTCTCTCGGCGGGCCGTTGGCGAAGGAGAAAACCTTTCTGTTTGCTGACTTCGAATCGCGTCTTGGGCGCGAAGGCATCTCGCGTTCGACCCGGGTTCCCACCGCGCTTGAACGCGCTGGTGATTTTTCACAGTCCGATCCTCGCACGCCGCCCATCGACCTCTTCACCCAGCGGCCCTTCCCCGGTAACCGGATTCCGATTGAACGCCAGCACCCGATCGCTCGGGGCATCGCAGCGCTGTACCCGCTGCCGAACCGGGCCGATCCCAGTCAAAATTTTGCCTCCGCTCCCATCGCTCGCGATTCCAACCAATCTTTCGACATCAAACTCGATCATCGCCTCGCCCGGAACTCAGACCTTTCGGCGCGCTACTCGGTCTCGGACCGGGACTTTCTCGAACCGTTTGCCGGCGCTACGTTTTCGCCGCTGCCCGGCTACGGATCCCGCAACGCCCGCCGCGGTCAGAACTTCATGCTCTCCGAGGTCCACGCGTTTAGGCCGAATCTTTTAAACGAACTTCGCCTCGGTTTCAACCGGGTCGCCCTCGGTGTCGTACAGGAGCAGCAGACCGCCAATTTGAACCAGCGCGTCGGCCTGCCCGTGGTGTCCTCCAACCCCATCAACACCGGGCTCAGCTTCATCTCGATTGCCGGTTTTGGTTCGATCGGCGATGAGTACAACAACCCTCAGCGCGGCGTGACCAACTCCTACCAAGTACTCGATCAAGTCACCTGGACTCGCAATCGGCATCTGTTGAAATTCGGTTTTGACTACCGCATCCAGCAGCAGAACGCCTATCGCAACGTGCTTTCCCGCGGCCTTTTATCCTTTGTCGGCTTCACCGGCAATGCGCTGGCTGAAATGATGCAAGGGCTCGTGAGCGTTTCGGGTGTGGCCCGCGGTACAAACAACCAGCGATTGCGTTCGAAGTCTTCTTCCTTTTTCGCCCAGGATACCTGGAAACTCAGCCCCAAGCTCACGCTTAACTTTGGCGTCCGCTATGAGTTTTCCACCCCGCCGGTTGACGCGGCGGATCGCGCTTCGATCTACAACCCGACCAACGGCCAGCTCAACCAACTCGGCACGAACGGAATACCGCGGGGAGCCTTCCTCGCCGATCGCAATAACCTCGCCCCACGGGTGGGCCTCGCTTACTCGCTGAATGACAAGACCGTGTTGCGATCTGGTTATGGACTGTACTACGACCAAGCACCGCTGGCGCCTGGCGAAGGGATTTACTTCAATCCGCCTTATTACAACGTGAGCACTTACTTTACCTTCGAGCAGTATAGTCTACTGCTCCACGATCCGTTCCCGGCAAACTTCCCGCTCGCTCTACCTCCTTCGGCGGTTACTTACCAGCGCGATTTGCGCACCGCTTACATGCAGAACTGGAGCCTGAATCTGCAACGCCAACTCGGAACCGGGCGCATCCTTGAAGTCGGTTACGTGGGCA
>CANNLB010000581.1 GCA_947505565.1 Acidobacteriota bacterium
AGCGTACCGGCTGAATCCTCCACCGCGGCACGAAGACCTGGAAGCGCATGCGGCCGGGATGGCATGGCGGCTGCAGGGTGCGGACCCGTTTGCCGAGACGCTGATTCTCGTTTCGTTCAACCTGCTCGACCCGCTTTTGGACGCGATGCAGATTCCGCAGGAAGAACCCAGCAAGCGCGTGAAAGCGTCCCGCGTGCGCTTGCTGAACCCAGACCCTGAGTGCCTAGCCGAGATCACGACCGAGATGCCGTATCTGCAGCAGCGGTACGAGTTGTGGCGCATTGCGCGCAAAGATGACGCGTTGATTGATCGGCAGCGAGCCAACTTCGACCTGTTGCGCGAGGCAGAGGCGACTTACCATAAGAGCACCGGGGACACGGTAACCCACTGGCAGCGGCGCTTGTTAGCCAAGTACACCCGCAACTTGGCGAGGACGGCAAACGATCTCGTGGCCGGGCTGTTCGACGTGACGCTGGCGGCGCGCTCGATCGTCGACGATAACTACGGCTGGGAGGTCTGGGAACTCGCTAACAAGTACGCGGCCCAGCAGATCGCGCCGGATATAGAGACGATGCGGATCCAGGCCGACGACGTCTGGCTGAACACGAAGAAGATTCAATTGCGGCGGCGGCTGCCGAGGCCCAAGCAGAGGCTGATGCCCCGCGGCTTGAAGCAGCGGAAGAAGGAAAAGGAACCCGGCGATTGGAAGCACCGGCTGGACGGCGAATCGATTTGCAGTTACCCACCGGAGGATTTGGAGATTGAGACTTATGGCCGAGTCTTGAAGGACAAGGCACGGCGCCTGTTGAGCGAAGACCGCATGCGGGTGCAGGAATTCACGACCTCGTTGCTGGACGGCATCGACCTGCGCGAGACCCTGCGGAACTGGCACAAGCGCAAGATCTTCGTCCGCGAAGGCAACCGGATCAACGGCGACGTGGGGGCGCTGTGTGTGATCTTCGAGGAGGATCTGGACGACAAGTATACGTACTTGGCAACGTGGCAGGGCGAGCATCAAAATGAGTCCGATATGGCTTTCTATGCGACCAACCCGGCTGATCACGTCGTCGGCCCCGGGATAGGCCGGGCAGAGTACGGAGGCTTTCTGATGACGCTGCCGGCGCGGCGAATGGCCTACGTTTGGAGCGACCCGGACTATGCGTTTGCCGAATCGAAATCGGAGACCCTGCTCATGGCGGCGCTCGATTACTCGGTCGAGCGGCACGTGGTTTATGTAGCCGCGAAGCCGCCGCGCAGTGTGTTCCGTTCGATGGCCAGCCGGTTGAATCGGTCGATCATTTACATCCCGATCGGCGCCCTTTCAAGCGATAAGGTGAAACGATTGCGGGTCGTGCATATCCTAGATAGTTATGCGCGCCGGGAAGAGGCGAAGGATTTCATCTGGTAATTCATGGCTGATCTTTTTGTGGACTTTCTGCGTCGGAATTGGCCCGGCTCAGATAGATGGGTATTTTCGAAACGAAGCCGTCAAGCTGCTGAGTTGAAGCCTCTCGTGAAGGGGCTCGGTATGATCGGCATGCGGGGAAAGATTGCCCCGTTCGCGATGACGATGAGCCGGCCGCCGAACAGGCTGCTCGGCTGGCTACGTCGACCTTCGCACACTCCAGCAAAGCATTTAACGGCAACGACGCCCGGGGGTTGTTTGCGGGTGGCGACACGGCGATCACGGACTTGTTCAAGAACAAGACGAAAGATTATCTGGCGGTGGTATTCCGCCTGCCGGTAGTGGAGGCGATAGGACAGACGGGAGCCACCAAGCCGTTCAATGACCTGATCGAACGGTAGCAAAAGCTCCCGTTTGCGAACAAAGACGGCGTGAATATTGAGCACTACCTCGTGCGCAAAGCGCTGGGCGGCCTGTGCTAGATGGTGGCGGAGGAAGAGGCGAAGAGGCGAAAGAACCCGTCCGCGCGGGTGACCTCCGTGCTTAAAGAAGTCTTCGGGCGACGGTAAGCCCGTCCCCCATCGGCAGCATCGAAAGTTCGATGCGCAGATCGGCGTGCAGCTTGCGATTCAAGGCTCGAATGGCGACGGTATCGGGGTCTTGCTTCAAGGAGTCGATGACGTCGCCGTGCCATAGAACGTTATCGACCGCGATGATCCCGCCGGGGCGGACGAGTTGGAGACAGCGTTCGTAGTAGGCGTCGTAGTTGTCTTTATCCGCGTCGATGAAAGCGAAGTCGAACTGGCCGGCCTGTCCGGCGTCCAGCAGGCCGTCGAGGGTCGCAACGGCGGGGCCGAGGCGCAGGTCGACCTTGGCCGCCACCCCGGCTTCGAGCCAGTAGCGGCGACCGATGGCGGTCCATTCTTCGCTGACATCGCAGGCGATCAACTGGCCATCGGCAGGCAGGGCGAGCGCCGTACAAAGAGCGCTGTAGCCGGTGAAGACGCCGATTTCGATGGTGCGTCGGGCTCCGAGAATGCGGAGGAGCAACTGCATGAACTGCCCCTGTTCCGGGGTGATCTGCATGCGGGCGCGGGGGAGGGCGGCGGTTTCAGCACGGAGCCGGGCGAGGAGCGGGTGGTCGCGGAGGGAGACCTCGCGAAGGTAGTCGCTAAGGGCGGCGGTCATTTCGATATGCGCAGAAGACATCGTTACAAAGCTACCGCAACCCGCGGCAAAAACTCGGGTTCAGCCAGATATGAATAAATTATTCTTGTCCGCAGGCTTGATGCTGGCGTTGGTTCTGGCGCCGGCTTTCGCGAAGAAGCAGGGCACCGGCCGGAAGGCGATGCGCTCGGATCTGGATTCGGCGGTCCGCAACGGCACGCTGAACGAACAGGAGCGAGCGAAATACGACGCCGCGAGGAAAGTGCTGGACGGCGCGCGCGGGAAGAAGAAGTCCGGTGAGACGGTCGACCGCACGGCCATGCGCCAGGCGATGAGAGACTTGCAGCAGATTTCGCGTAGCGAGAACCTGAAGCCAGAAGATCGCGAGAAGTTGGCGAAATCGATGCAGGTTAGAGGCCGGCGCGCAAAGTAGCGGCCAGCAACTCCTGCGCTTCGCGGCGCTGTCTGGCCTGAGAGAGCGCCACGGCCCAGTTGAGGCGAACGATGGACGTGGGCTTTACCTCGCGCACATTGCTATAGAGCATTACGATGTAAGGCCAGTCGATGGGCCGCCGCGATGTCGGCTTCCAGGTGCCAAGGGTTTAACTCCGCCGCCCGCATCGCGGCATCCAGAGCATGGTAGCCGAGCACGACCCGATGCGCCGCGGCGCCCCCCCAGAAGTTGACCACCTCTGCTCGAATAGACTGGACCAGATCACAAACTGATCATG
>CANNLB010000582.1 GCA_947505565.1 Acidobacteriota bacterium
ATCGTGATCGACGTTCCCATCATCACTGAACTTCGCCTTCCCACGCGGCTCGGCGTCGAAAAGGTCGCCATGAGCACCGCCGCCAGCGTGGCCGGAATTATGGGCTTCTCCGCCGACCGCGTCGAAGACCTCAAAACCGCCGTCGCCGAGGCCTGCATCAACGCCATCGAACATGGCAATAAACTCGATGATCGCCTCGGAGTCGTCCCAGACACCGTTCGACGTACAAACCTAACCAAAAGAATCGTAACGTTCGACTTGCTCGCCGACGCCGAAACGCTCGTCTCCCTTGGCTGACCCATTCCCGGCCTCCGCCGCTGACTTGGTCGCCCTCACCGATTACATTGTATGGTCCGACCCTAGACTCCGCGAAACAAAGGTCATCGGCTGCGCCAGCGAACTTCGCCGAACCATCCGCGCTTATCCTTTTCACTAGGTCTCTCCCGCCCAGCGAGCTCTCTAATACCACCTCGGGTCTAACGGCTCCTTTGGCTACCTCTCCCTAAAAAACCCAGAAGTCGGTCGCGTCTTGACGCAGCCCGCCATCCTCTCTTTCAGAAAGATTACTGAAATGTTTTGGACCATTCCCGTCGGGATCTCATCCAAGGCTTCGTGGGTTTGAATTCTCCTGACATCCCAACGTGGCATGACCTCGAGAGTGGCCGTTGGGATAAACTGACCGGCCGTGGCGCCGAAACTACCTATAAGTTCCAAAACATGGAAGTCCAGGTCCCGAGCTCAACCTCCGAAACCGCTCCCCAAATCAAGTGGAAGATCAGCGGCGCGGTGAAAATACGGATCAAGGATGACTCGACCGCTACCAAACCTTGAACTCAATCTGCTCATTGAGCACGCTGGCCACTCACTTCGAGTAGCGGGTAAGCACGCTTGCTTCCTTGCCTGTTTTCCGACGCTGATTTCGGCCCTTCACTTGGTCCGCTTTTTTGGGCCTTGGAGCCATCTCCTGCCCGCCGACACATCCATCAAAGTGGAGTGGCGGGGAGTATGTTTTCCCATTGCTTAATCAAACTAAACTTCTTGCGATCGCTGGTGCCACCGGATACATCGGCGGCCGCTTGGCCCCCCAGCTGATCGCCGAGGGATACTCGGTTCGTTGCCTCGTCCGCTCCCCAAGAAAGCTCGGAGAACGCGCCTGGGCGGACACGCCGGGGGTCGAAATAAGACTGGCTGACCTGAGCGACTTATCTTCTTTAACTGAGAGCTTAAAGGGATGCTCGGCAGCGTTTTATTTGGTGCATTCGATGACTTCGGCAGGAGCTCAATATCCCGACCAGGATCGGCGACTGGCTCTAATCTTCGGAATGGCCGCCCGTGCGGCAGGCCTCCAACGGATCATCTATCTCGGTGGACTTGGCGAAACTGGCCCTAGCCTGAGCCAGCACCTGTCGTCGAGACGTGAGGTGGAACAGGCCCTCGGCTCTTCTGGCGTCCCACTCACCGTCCTCCGTGCCGCCATGATTATCGGGTCAGGCTCCGCTTCCTTCGAAATCGTCCGCTACCTCGTCGAGCGGCTACCGGTCATGATCACGCCGAAGTGGGTGACGACGCTTTGCCAGCCCATCGCGGTCCGCAACGTCATCGGCTACCTTGTCGGCGCACTCCGGGCGCCCGCCACCATCGGCCAAGTCTTCGATATCGGCGGCCCCGAATCCCTCTCCTACATCGAGATCATGCGGATCATGGCCGAGGAGCTGGGGCTCCCACCCCGCTGGGTCATCCCGATCCCGTTCTTTACGCCCCGGCTCAGCTCCTACTGGATCCACCTGGTCACCCCCCTCAGCAATGACATCGCCAAGCCCCTGGCCGAAGGCCTGAAGAATCCCGTCGTCTGCCGCGAAAATCGCATCGTCGAACTCATTCCCCAGCCCCTTCTCACCGTTCGCGCCGCGATTCAAGCCGCCCTTGTCAAGATCGCCCAGAAGAGCGTAGAAACCAACTGGGCCATGGCCGGACCGATCCCCGGAGACCCCGATTGGGCCGGCGGCACCGTCTTTCGCGATGCAAGAAGCGTGACCATCGATGCCCCTGCTTCCGCCGCCTTTCGCGCCGTCTGCCGCGTGGGCGGAGGACACGGCTGGTACGCCGCCGATTGGCTCTGGAAGATCCGGGGCGCGATGGATCGAATAGTAGGCGGCCCTGGCCTTCGCCGCGGCCGTCGCGACCCGGAATCGGTCGGCTACGGCGAAGCGCTCGACTTCTGGCGGGTCGTCGGATATGAACGCGACCAGCGTCTCGCCCTCCGCGCCGAAATGAAGTTGCCCGGCGAAGCTCTGCTCGAATTCAGCATCGAACCCCTCGGTGACGGCCAGAGCGTCCTAACCCAAACCGCTCTCTTTCAGCCTCGCGGACTCTTCGGCCTGCTTTACTGGTACGCCGTCGTACCACTGCATGGCATCGTGTTCAGCGGAATGTTGCGGGGCATCAACCGGGAAGCCCGGCAAATCGCATTTCCACCTCCAAACCCACAGGCAGCCGATTCCGACGAACCACCTTCGCCCCGCACGCCTCCACCCAACTGTTGACGATCGCCAAACCTAGTCCCACGCCGCCCGTATCCACGCCGCGGGACCTACCCGCGCGGTGAAACGGCTCGAATGGTGATCAGCCCCGCCGGTCCCGCAGAGAGTATCGAATTCCGCATCAAATGCGATACCGCTCGATGCCGGTATTCTGGCTGCGCCTGAATACCAATGTCCGGTTCGATCGCGGCCGTCCCTTGTTCCTGTCCGGCCGTTACTAAGTCGATCAACTTTGCCACCACATCGCTCAAGGACACCGAAACTAACTGAGCCGATGGGCTGTGTAAGCCTCCTCGCTGTTTGGTGCGGGTAAAAGTTGCGGGGCCGGCTGGAATCTAGGGACCTCGGAGTGTGCGGTGTTCTTGTTCGGGTTTGAACAGGGAAGCGGCAGCATCGCCGTCGCGACCCGTCATTTCCACGGCCGACCTCGGGGCCAAGCACGCTTACTCGCCCCTCGCTGGCGAATTGTGATCGGCGATTCTAACCACGGCAAACAGCGAAGAACCTCGGAAAGATGCTCAAAAGGCCGCTGCATCTGCTGATTACCTCCGACGATCTCTCCGACTTCGTCCACCGCACCGAATTCGGCCGAAACCGTCTGCGAACCTGCCCTGCCTCCCACCAAACTTTTGGTAACCCCCTCCGCGCCAGCGTCGACATCCCTATCACCGTGAAACTTCCGGTCAGCGACGTCGATCCCTACCTGGGCGCCTGGGCCCTCGGCGATCCCCAGAAATTGACCACCTCTGCTCGAATAGACTT
>CANNLB010000583.1 GCA_947505565.1 Acidobacteriota bacterium
TCGAAGCGCTGCGCCGCTTCGTCGTCGGCCGCACGCTCGAAGAGTTTATCGCCGAGCCGGGGCTCTACGCCCAAGCCCTATCCGAGCACCATCAGCTGCGCTGGCTGGCGCTGGGGACCTACCGGATGGCCGTGGGCGGGGTGGTGAACGCGCTCTGGGATTTATGGGCCAAGAGCGAGGGCGTGCCCATGTGGCGCTTGCTGACGAGCCTGTCGCCGGAACGAATCGTGCAGTGTATCGACTTCCATCATCTGCGCGACGTCCTGACCGAAGACGAACTGCTCGAAATGCTGCGCGCCCGGGTCGCCGACCGGGAGGCCAACCTCAAGCGACTATTGCAGGAAGGCGTGCGTGTGTACAGCACCGCCGGGTGGTCCGGACGACCGCTCGAAGAGGTACGGCAGTTGTGCGGCGGGCTCTACGCCCAAGGCACCCGCGCGTTCAAAGCCAAAGTCGGACGGGGCCAACAGTACGATCGGGCCCGGGCGCTCGACGAAGACCGCCGGATGCTCGACGCCATTCGGGAGTCGACCGGCCCGGACGCGCTGCTGCTGACCGACGCCAATCAGAACCTGGGCGACTGGCGGAACGCCGCCAGCTACATGACCGAGTTAGCCGAGTATAAGCTGCTGTTCATTGAGGAAGCCATCGGCTACAACGACGTCGTCGGCCACATCAAATTGCGCGAGGCGCTCGCTCCGGTGGGGATCGGAGTAGCTGGCGGAGAGCAGGCACCGGACGCGATCACATTTAAGCAACTACTGGCGGGCGGTGGCCTTACCCACTGCCAGATCGACGGCGCGAGGGTGGGCGGTGTGAACGAGCTGTTTGCCATTGTGGCAATGGCGGGGAAGTTTGGCGTGCCGGTGTGTCCGCACAGCGGCGGTATTGGCTTGGGACAGTTGGTGGGGGCGATGTCAATCTTCGATCAGGCCTGGTTCGGGAGCGACGGGCGATGGCTCGAGTATCTTGAGTTTCTGCAGGTTGGCGTATTCAAGCATCCTTTGGTCGTGCGGGATGGGCACTATCTGCTGCCGTCGGCACCGGGCTGGGGTCTGGAGATGGAAGAAGAGTTCGTCACGCGATATTCGTATCCGGATGGGCCGGATTGCGCGAACTCAGAAGAGGCCGATGAGATTGCGGCCGGGCAGCCTGGGGCGCCGCCGTATGCCCGTTATTGGAAGGCGCAGGCCTAACGAACGACGTCTGGTGCGAACCCGGAGCAGCCCAAGAGCATCTCATCCGAAGCCCTCGGGTGCAGGGGTTCGTTATGCTGCGTGGGGTTGGCGAATGCGCCATTGGGTCTGGGGTTTGATGCTGGCCGCGGTTGCCCTAGGTTCGTTCTTCTACTGGGGTGCGTTTACTGTGGCGGGGAACCGACGGTTTGACGAGATGGATGGGATCATCCTGTACGCAGCCCGGCTCTTAGTTACCATTCTGGGTGCAGTTACCTGCAAGTTACCTGCAAGGGATGGCAAGCGGTTATGACCGTCGAATCGGCTACCGACGGCGACGTTTTCCTAACCTACCTCAAGGAAGTGCTCCGCCCGACATTGCAGACCGGGCAGATCGTGGTGATGGACAATCTTCCCGCCCACAAAGTAGAAGGGGTGAAAGAACTGATTGAAGCCACCGGTGCCGAGATACGATACCTCCCACCCTATTCCCCGGACTTCAACCCGATCGAGCCCTGCTGGTCGGTCTTCAAACAACGTTTGCGCCAACTCATGGAGAGGTCGGTGGCTGCTCTTGACGTCGCTCTCCCCAAGGCCCTCGCCCTCATCTCTCCCGAAATTGCTAACAATCTCTTCCGACACTGCGGATATTTACTCGGTTAAGTCGAGATTTGCTCAAGGATCCGAAGGCATGTATTCTGTTCGTTCCTGTTCGTTCCTGGTGCTGCTGTTGCGCAGGCAAGTGGAAGACCGGTTGGCCCGCGAAGAGTGGACGCTGGAGTGGCTGACGTCATCCGACATCTGGATAGTATCGTGGAAATGGAAGTGACGATCAAGGACAAAGGGTACATTTTTCGCGGCCAGAGTTCGGGAGTGGCGGGCAAGGTTTTTCAAGCCTGCGGGGTTGCGCGACCACCCATCTTGCGGCAAGTCGGAACGGCACTCAATAGCCTCGGTGCCCCCCAGAAATTGACCCCCTCTGCTCGAATAGATTTGACCAGATCACAAACTGATCATGCCGCGTGGCAGGCCGACGGGCGGGACCTTCATCATCCGTGCCACAGGCGCGTATATCGCTGAATAGGTTTAGGCACCGACGTTTTGCCCGCGCGGCCAGACCGAGCGCCACAAGCCCATGCTCGTCGGAGAGGCAGCGCAGTCGGGGCCGGTTGGTCGAAAAGTTTTGGCGAGCAGGGCTGGTCAATTTTTCGCGAGTGCCGAAGCTCAATAGTGACTCCGAAGAAGGAAAACCTTGTCACTAGCCCTTTTTCGAAATCGCAAGCCGGCGGAAATCAACAACTTCCGGCAAAATGGTGGAGAAAATGAGCTTGATCGGAGCTCAGGTCCCTGTCGGTGGACGTCCACCCCCACACTTTGCCCGTCCCAGCAAGACCGGTGGCAGCCTGCCCTTCAACCAACGTCGGCACACGCGCGTTGCGCCACGCTGCGTAGGCCACCGAGCCGTACCGGGCAACCTGTCCGGCCTGATGGTCGGCGATGGCGGGATCGACTTCGTAAATTTCCTGGTCGCTCCGCGCCACCGTGGCGACGAACGGCAAGTAATTGGCGTTCGTGACCAGGTAACGGTCGATCCAAAAACCGCCCTCCGGACCCAGATCACGTCTTTGGATGGCATAACTACCGGGCGTCGAGAAAGGCGCGATTGAGGCGGGAAAATGTGATGGCCTGATACGGCTCCGTGGAGCCTCGCTCCCACAGAACACCGATCGTGGAATCGGCGAGAATGGCGAGATCGGAGTAGGCCGCGAACCCGCCGTAGAGCATCCGCTCGTGCGCCCATGTCTGCCCTTCATCGTGGCTTACGCGGATCACCAGATTCTGCCGATTCGCGAGCGTCGGGCCGGTCCAGAGCAACAGCTTGTCGAAGCGCTCAATGGCCGTGGCGACGGCCGAAACGGCTATGCCGACCCGCGGCCGCAGCCACGTCTGGCCGCCGTCGGCGCTCGTCAAAAACCACCGGTGATCGCCATTGTTCTGGCGCGCGTCCATCAGGATGTTGCCGTCGACGAGTTCCACCAACTGATTCTCGTTCGTCAATGCCGGAGCCAACGCGCCCCGTTTCCAGGTCTGGCCATGATCGTCGCTGTAGAGGATATAAGCCCG
>CANNLB010000584.1 GCA_947505565.1 Acidobacteriota bacterium
AGAAGCTCAAGCAAACGACGGTCGGCACCGGCTTCTTCGCGCCGGGCGGCGTGACGATCAAAATGTTGATCGCCTTCTGCTTCCCCTGCCCGCTGAAGTTGAGCGTCACCTCGCGCCAGTTAGGGCCGGTGGCCTTCACGCTAGCGACCACGGGCAACTTCTCGGCGATCACCCGGCCGAAGACGTGCGTCTCATACAGCTTCAGAATCTCGGCCCGCCGCTCCGGCCACGCCCCTTTGCCGAGCAGATCGGGCAGCGTATAAGTGCCGACTTTCGATTCGTCGTAGTTCGTATTCGGCCGCTGTGCGAACACAGCCGGGGCCAGGAGGAGGAAAAGGGCAAGACGCATGACGCTTGTCAGTGTATCGTTACTTGGCCGACTTCTGAAGGCGTTGGTATTCGGCCAGCACTTTATTGACGTAGTTCTGCGTCTCGGCATAAGGCGGAGTGCCGTTATAACGCGCCACCGCACCGGTCCCGGCGTTGTACGCCGCCAGCGCGCGTCTCACTTGGTCCGGTTCGTTTTGATACTTCAATAGCAGATCGCGCAGCAACCGCGTGCCGCCTTCAATATTCTGCTCCGCATCATGCGGGTCCACGCCCAACTCGCGGGCTGTCGCCGGCATCAACTGCATCACCCCAATCGCACCCTTCGGCGAAACGGCTTTCTGCTGAAGCGCCGATTCAATCCGCGCCACGCTCTTGACGAACTCCGGCGGCAGGCCCAACTTTCGAGCGGCGGCTTCCACCGGGTCAACGGCACGAACCGGCACCGGCACCGGCACCGGCACCAACACCGGAGTCCGAGCCGGGGGCGTTGCTACGGGCGGTGGCGGCACAACGATCATCTCTCGCTCCGCCACCTGCGCCAGCGGAATATCCACGGTCCCCTGCGCGGTATGCAGCCGCAGCGACCCGCCGATCGCCTCCACCCGCTCCGCCCGAATCGTAAACCCGGTGGAGAGTAGAATCACTTCGGCGGCCTGCATCGAGAACCCGAAAAGGGCGAACAAAACTACCATCAGCCGCACACTACTATTGACGCACAGGAGGGTTCATCCGTGGAAATGAATCGACGAATGTTTCTCCGCAGCCTGTCCGCGGGTTTCGCCGCCCAAGCCAAGCCCAACATCGTCCTCCTCATCCCCGACGACCTCGGCTTCTCCGGCATCAGCGTCCAAGGCGAATCGATGGCGTTCACTACACGAACGGTTACGTCTCCTGTCCCGTCTGCAGCGCCACCCGCGCCGGCCTGATTACCGGCCGCGACCAACAGCGCTTCGGCCACGAATTGAACCCCGGCCCAGCCGGCGAAGCCGTTCCGATCTTGGCCCGCCGCTTACTGAAACCAGCATCGCCGACCGTCTCCGCGCTGCCGGCTGCTCGACCGGCATGGTCGGCAAATGCCATCTTGGCGATCGGCCGGAGCTCCACCCGCTCAAACGCGGCTTCGGCTTTTTCTGCGGCTTCCCCTACCTCGAACCCGACCGCGGCGACGGCATCCCGCTTCTCCGCGGCACCGAAAAGGCACCCAGGAAAAAGTACCTCACCGAGTCCTTCGGCCGTGAAGACTGCGCCTTCATCGAATGAAAAGCCGGCTACCTCTTCTTTTTCTATCTCCCGTTCAACGCCGTCCACGCCGCCGTGGCCATCGCGATAAATGATGCCGTCGGCCTCGTGCTCGAAACTCTCCGCCAGAAAAAAGTCGCCAAGGATACCCTCGTCATCTTCCATAGCGTCAACGGCAGCCCCACCCCCCAGACACCTTCCAAGAACATTCCCCTTCGCGGCTTTAAGTAACAGGTTTACGCCAAGCCCGTCATCGCACTCGACGTTCATCCCGCCGCCCTTGCCGCCGGCAATAAAGGCCCCCCCCGAAGCCCTCTACAGCCGCTTCGGGGCCAGCCGAGCCACCCGCCAAGGCGATTGGAATCTCCTCTGGCCCAACGCAGGCAGCTCCGAACTCTACAACCTTGCGACCGACCAGAGCGAAACCAAGGACCACGCCAACGCCGAACCCGACCGCGTCCGCGATCCCACCGCGGCCTTCGTGGCATCGAGCACGCAGACGGTGCCTCCGAAGTGGCAAACTCTAAGACTGGGCTCTGCACAAAAAAGCAGCGTCGAAAAAAACGAAATGACCACAGTTACGCACCTCGAGTGCAGCATCACCGGAGAACGCTACGAAGCGGGCGTCATCCAGAACCTATCCACCGCCGGCTGGCCGCTGCTCGTCCGCTACGACCTCGCCAAAGCGCGGGACAATTGGAACCGCGATTGGCTTGCCAACGGCCCCCGCAGCATGTGGCGCTATGCCCCGGTACTACCCGTCAGCAAGGCCGCTTCGATCGTCTCCCTCGGCGAAGGCTGGTCGCCGCTGCTGAAGCTGAAACGTACCGGCGCCCACTTCGGCACGAAGGACCTCTGGTTGAAGGATGAAGGCATCAACCCCACCGGCTCGTTCAAGGCCCGTGGCCTCTCCTGCGCCATCTCGATGTGCGTCGAACTCGGCATCAAAAAAGTGGCGATCCCGTCGGCCGGCAACGCCGCTAGCGCTTTGGCCGCCTACGCCGCCGCCGCCGGCCTGGAAGCCCATATCTTCATGCCGCAGGACGTCCCGCAATCGAACTTCATCGAATGCAAAAGCTTCGGCGCCAACGTCACCCTCGTCGACGGGCTCATCAGCGATTGCGCTAAAATCGTCGCCTCCCGCAAAGATGAAGAGGGCTGGTTCGACGTCTCGACATTGAAAGAACCCTACCGCATCGAAGGCAAAAAAACGATGGCCTATGAGCTCGTCGAACAGATGCAGTGGCGCGTGCCGGACGTGATTTTTTATCCCACCGGCGGCGGTGTCGGCATCATCGGCATGTGGAAGGCGTTTGCCGAGATAAAAAACTCGGCTGGATCGGGGCGAAGCGGCCGAAGATGATCGCCGTGCAAGTCGAAGGTTGCATGCCCGTCGTTCGCGCCTTCAACCAAGGCGCTGAACGCAGTGAGTTCTTCGAAAACGCGACGACCGTGGCCAGCGGCCTCCGCGTTCCCAAGCCCCTCGGCGACTTCCTGATTCTCCGCGCCGTCCGCGAAAGCGGCGGCACCGCCATCGCCGTCAGCGACGATGAGATGATGCAAGCCGGTGTCCGCTTGGCCAGTGACGACGGCGTCTTCGTCGCCCCCGAAGGCGCCGCCTGCATCGCCGCCATGGAAAAGCTACTCGCCTCTGGTTTTCTGCAGCCGGACGAACGCATGGTGATCTACAACACCGGCGCCGGGCTAAAGTATCTCGAA
>CANNLB010000585.1 GCA_947505565.1 Acidobacteriota bacterium
CCGCCGTCGCCCCCGCAATCAGAAACTCCGCCGCATCCACCCCCGTCGCAATCCCCCCTAACCCCACCACTGGAATCTTCACCGCCTTCGCCGCTTCATAGACCAACCGCAGCGCAATCGGCTTAATTGCCGGACCCGACAACCCTCCATACCCGTTCCCAATCCGCGGCCTCCGCGTCCGCGCGTCAATCGCCAAACTCACAAACGTGTTCACCAAACTAATCGCGTCCGCCCCCGCCCGCTCCGCCGCCTGCGCAATCGGTTCAATCTTCGCCACATTCGGCGATAACTTGATAATCAGCGGCCGCTTCGTCAAGGGCCGCAGCCGACCCACCAAATCCTCCAACATCGCCGGATCTGATGAAAACACAATCCCCCCGTGCTTCGTATTCGGGCACGAAACGTTCAACTCATACCCCGCCAACCCCTCCTCCCCGTCCAACACTCGCAGAACCTCCTCGTAATCCTCCGGCGCATAGCCAAATACATTCGCAATAATCGGCGTCTTCAACGCCCGTAGCGCCGGCAACTTCTGCGCCACAAACGCCCTCACTCCGATATTCTGCAGGCCGATCGAGTTGATCATCCCCGCCTCCGCCTCCCAGATCCGTGGCGGCTTATTCCCTTCCATCGGGGCTCGAGACAATCCTTTCACGACAATTCCGCCAATCGCGCTCAAATCCACTAGCGAGGCGAATTCAATCCCGTAAGCAAACGTCCCCGACGCGGCCAGCACGGGATTATTCAGTCGAATTCCGCACAAATTTGTCGATAGAGCAGAAGAGGTCATCGTATAGGTCAAACTCCACGATATCAGTACTAACGATTGGCGAGCAGTCAGCCAAGCTTGCCAACGAACTAAGGTATTCGTCGGATGGGCTCGTTCGTGGATTCGGTCAATGCTTAGTAAAAGGAACAGTAGCGCCACAGTGGAACCCAAAATCCAACGGCCGCAGACGGCAAAGTATAGGTCCCTCGCCACGAATTTTTTCCTATTCACCGCAGGACTCATGGCATGGGTCGTGCTCGTCGTCGCCTACGATCACGTCAACGGCACCTTGAGGTTCGGCAAAAGCGCGATTCTCCTGGCGGTCGTTTTTATCATTGCCACCTCCCTCTCGCTGATCACGGTATGTTTGCTCGGCAAGCCCATTGAGACCTTCGAACAGGGACTGCTCGCCGTCAGTCGGGGCCAACTCCGCCCCATTCGCCACCGAAAGTCCGGCGACGAAGTCGAGTTCCTTGCGCAAAGTTTCAACCAGATGATCGAGATGCTCGGCAAGCAGCGCCGTGAAATTGAGCAGAACCAGGAACTGCTCGAACAACGCATCCAGCAGCGCACCGAAGCTCTCGAGGAATCCACGCAGCATGCCTTGGCCGCCAGTCGCGCCAAAAGCGAGTTTCTCGCCAACATGTCTCATGAAATGCGCACCCCGATGAACGGCTTCCTCGGCATGATCGAACTCGTCATCGATAGCTCCCTTACCGCCGAGCAGCGGGAGCAACTCGAAACCGCTCAGCGCAGCGCCCTCTCTCTATTACAACTGCTCAACGATATTCTCGACTTATCGAAAATCGAGTCCGGCCGCATAGTCCTCGAGCAGATCCCGTTCAACCTGCGGCTGCTTGTCAAAGACTGTGTGCGCTCCCATACCGCCAAGGCGAGGCAGAAAGGCGTGCGGCTCGTCATGGATGTCGCGCCGGAAACGGCTAGCCAGTTCGTCGGTGACCCCCTCCGCGTCCGGCAGATCCTGCACAATCTCCTTAGCAACGCCGTCAAGTTCACCAGTGTCGGCCAAGCCACCGTCGGTTTCCGCACCGGAGACGCCGACCGCGATGGGAACGTCGAACTGATCCTCACGGTCGCCGATACCGGCATGGGCATCGCCGAAGAAAAGCTCCCCCTGATCTTCGAAAAGTTCACACAAGCCGACGGCAGCATCACCCGCCGCTTTGGAGGCACCGGCCTCGGCCTCGCGATCACCCGCAAACTCGCCGAAATGCACGGCGGTGGCGTCACGGCTACCAGCCAGTTGGAGGTCGGCAGCGTTTTCCGCGTCACCTTGAAACTTCGCCCCGCCGAGACCGCCGCACCCGCCGAACTCGACGCCCCCACTCGCGAAGTGCCTCTCGCCAAAGGTCGAATCCTCGTCGTCGAAGACAACCAAGTCAACCAGAAAGTCATTCAGGGCCTGCTCAAAAAACGCGGCTACACCACCGCCGTCTCCAGCGACGGAGCGCAAGCGCTGGCCCTGCTTGAATCCAACTCGTTTGATCTTGTCCTGATGGACATTCAAATGCCCGTCCTCGACGGCCTCGAAACCACCCGACGGATCCGGGCCAACCAACGGTGGCGGGAGTTGCCCATCATCGCCATGACCGCCCACGCCATGAGCGGCGACCGCGACCGCTGCTTGGACGCCGGAATGGATGAATATCTCACCAAGCCCGTCAACTCGCGCGAACTCTACGCCACGATCGAAAAATATTTATCCAACGTCCAACTCGACCACAAGACCTCGCGCCCTGCCGCTGTCGATTCGCCGCTCCCTGATCCACGCTTCACCTCCAATTTCTTGCCCGACGGCTCTAACATCGTCGACAATATGGCCCGCCTGTTCCTCCAACTCGCTCCCGAAAGGATCGAGCGATTGCAGAACGCCGTCTACTTAAACGAGGCCTCCGTCGTCGCCAATAAGGCCAAGCAGGTCGAATCAGCCGCCACAATGAGCAGGCGCTTGCTCGCTCAGCTCAATAATCCGCCCCCATAAGCTGTCCATATCTTCCTGCGTTGTCGCTAGGTTCCCCACCGCTACCCGCAGCGTAAACTCCCCCCGCAGGATCGTCTGTGAAATGAAGAACTCCCCGCTCCGATTGATCGTCGCCGCAATCCACCGATTCTCCGTCTCCGACCCCTTCTTCCGAAAGCATACCGTCGAAAACGGAGCCGGAGCCGTCACTTCGAATCGCGCATCGGCCGCCACCATCCGCCGCAGCGACTGCGCCAGTTCAATCTGTCGCCGTAACTCCGCAATCAACCCCTGCCTTCCAAAATACCGCAACACAAACCAAAGTTTAAGCGCCCGGAACCGTCTCCCTAACGGCACACCATAGTCCATCAAATTCAACGCCCGCGGATCCTCGCTCGTCCGTAGGTACTCCGGCGTCACCGAAAACGCTCGCCGCAAAATCTCCGGAAAACGCGTATAAAACGCGCTGCAATCCACCGGCACAAACAACCACTTGTGCGGATTCACGACATACGAATGCGCCCGCGCCGCCCCC
>CANNLB010000586.1 GCA_947505565.1 Acidobacteriota bacterium
GGCGACCTGAAAACCGGGTTCACCCCGGGGCACGGCTGGGGCCTGACCTGGTGCATTGTCCGCGAGCCCCAGGGCGTGACCGCGATGCTCAGCCCGGGGTCGCATGGCCACGGCGGCGCGTATGGAACCCAGGCTTGGATCGACCCGACCAAGGGCGTGACGCTCTTGCTGATGGTGCAGCGGGCGGGGTTTGCGAACTCCGACGATTCGCCGGTGCGGATGGCGTTTCAGCAGGCGGCGGTGGGCAAATGATCCGGTGGTTGGCACTGATGACGGCGGTGGCCTTTGGCTGCGTGGCGTATCCGATGTACGTGATCCGGCCGTTTCGGGCGCAGGGCGCGACGGAGCTAGCCATCGCCTTGGTCGTCCGCGCCTGGGGGCCGATGTTGGCCATTGCCTGTGCCGTGGCTAGCGTCGCGCTGCTGGTTCGTTTTTGGAGTCGGATCCACAAGGCAGCGGTCGTGTTGCCGCTGCTGACCGCCGTGTTCGCGGCCGCGGGGCAGATCAACATTTTCGAACGCATGTTCCGGCCGATCGACACGCTCGACAACCTGCCGGCAAGCTAGGCGCAGGTCGACGCCGACGACATGGTGCTGGCGGTGACCTTCCGGCAGACGTCCCGAGCCTACCCAATCCGCATGATGGGCTACCATCACATCGCCAATGACTGGGTGGCCGGGTCGCCGGTGGCGGTCACCTATTGAACGCTATGTCACACGGGTCTCGTGTGGAAAAGGGAGATGGATGGACGCCCGTTAACGTTTCATCTGGCAGGCATCAACAACCAGAATTTCTTGATGCGGGATGAAGAGACGGGTTCGTTTTGGCAGCAAATCAGCGGCATCGCTGTCTCTGGCCCGCTGAAGGGTCGGCAGTTGGAGCTGGTCCACAGTGACGAGTTGAGCTTTGGGCTGTGGCGGCAGGAGCACCCGGATGGGACCGTGTTGAAGCCCGTGGCCGCCAACGCGAACCAGTACCAGGATAAAGATTGGGAGAAGGCGATGGGCCGCGTGCGGACCGTGGTCGACACCACCGCTACCGGACGCCCACCGCGGGAGTTACTGTTCGGCCTGACCCATGGCGGCCGGAGCCGCGCCTATCCCGTCGACCGGGTGCTAGCCGAAAAGCTCGTACTCGACCAAGGCGTAATGCTCGCCGTGGGGCCGGATGGCCGCTCGGTGCGGGCGTTCGCCGTGGACTCCGATTTCTATCGCCAGCCAGAGACTGGAGTTCTGATCGATGCCGCAACCGGGTCGACGTGGAATTTCCGCGGATGCGCCGCGGACGGCCGATGCCTAAAGGCGATTCCCGTGATCAAGGACTACTGGTTCGACTGGCACAGATACCATCCCGACACGACCGTCTTCCAACGCTAAGCCAAACTTTCGTTGTGGATGCCGGAGATCAGCAGCAGACGACATCCGCCTCGGGTGCTCATCACATTGTGGTTTGACCCGGGAGCGGCGACCTGAAACTCTCCGGCGGTAAGCTCGAGCAGGCCCGACTACACAGCGCCCGAAAGCACGAGGCACTGTGCGGCAATCGTATACCGATGCGAAGGGTACTCAGCCCCTGGCTCGAGGGTGAGGATGGTCGTCACGGTGCGGGCCTTTCGATCGAGATGGAGCACTTCGACGGTAACGCCGGGATCGGGCGTGGAGCGGGCGGCGGCAGCGTTTCAGAAACGACGTGTTCCGGGCTCAGTTCGCCGGAAGCGCAGCGCAGCGCCACTTCGCGGGTCGATTTCGGACTCAATTCGCCGCTCCTTCGGCGATAGCGCCATACCGCGGCAACTACTCCAGCGAGGAGCGGATGGAGCGTTGCCTGTCCCGATGAACCGCGAGATTCTCCGGGCTGCTGGCCGGGTCCGTGGGAGGTTCCGGCAGGTGTTCCCGGGTTTCGATGAGACGCATGCGCGAGGCGACCGTCCGCCAACGGTCAAGGGCACTACCACCAGCCATCATCCCAATTCAGGAGTGAGCGTTACAGCGGACAGGGTCATCATGCTTGGCCAGTTTCCACACCTATTGGAAGACGTCGTTGACGACTACCTTGCCTCATTGCGCACGACCCGGGCCCCGATCGTAGTCACAAGACGCTCCGCCTGTGCATGGAGCGCAGAAAGCGAAGTGGAGTCCCCGGTGGCGATCTGGCGGATCAGGGGATTCCCTTCACGATGGGGCGTCAGGTCACTTCCGGTTACGCGACTCACGGGGTGATCGGATGCATTCATTCAGTGAGATACATCATATAATCCAGAATCGCGGTCATGTCGGCAGGGGAGAATTTGTAGGCCGGCATGATGGTGCCGGGCGATTTACTTTCAGGATCCACGAAGTGCTCTTCCATCCACTTGCGGTCCCAACGTTTGGCGACGCCATTGAGCGGCGGTCCGGTCTTCATGCCGACGCCGTTAATGAAATGGCAGGCGCCGCAGTTGTTCTGTTGATAGACGGCCGCTCCGGCGACGAGGGACTGCGGAATGGCGTGAAGGCTGGCGACGTTGTCGTCATCCAACTTGGGAAGGAACGCGGCAAGTTGCTTCCATTGAATGTCACGGATTCCGCGTCCAGCTTCACCGCTGGAATCCTTAAAGTGCTTCACGAGCCAATCGCGATCCCGGAGGACGCTGATATCCGCCAGGTTCGGCCCGGGGCGGGATTCGCCGGGGCTGGAGGCGTGGCACTTCCAACAATCGGCGCGGCGGAAGTTGCCTACGGCCGCCATCTCCTCAGCCGAGAACCCCTTCCAGGCGTCGCGATGTGGGGTAGACGACACCGCCGCCGCGGTGAGCCCTCCCCAGCCAATGACAGCCAGGAGCAGGACACCGATCGCCCCGGTGCGCTGACGAAGGCGAATTGCCTTCCCGCGGTCGATAAACGGCGTCAGGAAAAGCAGCATCACGGCGATGCCCGGCAGCACCATGCTGCCGACGATCTCCAGCGGACCTTCGAAATACTTCAACAGCTCAAACAAAAAAAGGAAGTACCACTCGGGACGCGGGATGAAGGAGACGTCGGTCGGATCGGCAAGCTTACCCAGCGGGACGCGAACCGCGACGGCGAGCGAAAACAGAACCGCGAAAGTAACGAAGATGGCGACCGTGTCCTTGAAGACCTGACGGGGGTAGAACTTGATGGGCGGGGCAGTTTCCACCGGAGCGGGCGCGACGCCGTGGCGGCGCACCAGATAGACGTGGAGAAAGATCAGCAATGCGGTGACCGCAGGAAGAATCAGCACGTGGGCACCGTAGAAGCGGGCAAACGTGACCGCCCCAATC
>CANNLB010000587.1 GCA_947505565.1 Acidobacteriota bacterium
CGAAGGCGATGACCGTTACGACGTCGGCCTGCGCGTAACCAAAGAGTTTCGCCAGTCGCCGGACGCGATGAGCCGCCTGTACGTACCTTCCAGCACGGTGGGCAACGTGGCGTTGTCGAACGTGGCTTCGCTCAATGAGAGTACCGGGCCGATAGGAATTGACCGCCGCAACCGGCAGCGCCAGATTCTGATCAGCGCCAGTGTGATCGGCGGCCAGTCGCTGTCGGAGGTGCTGAATGTCGCGGATCAGGCGGTGAAAGAGATGAATCTCCCTCCGGGGTTTCGGACCGGGACGATTGGACGGAGTAAAGAACTCGGCCGCGCGGGCGCTAGTTTTGTCATTGCGTTTCTGCTGTCGATTCTCTTCATGTACATGATCCTGGCCGCTCAGTTCGAGAGCTTTATCGACCCGATTGTCATACTGGTGAGCCTGCCTCTGTCGATGCCGTTTGCGCTGCTTTCGCTTATCGTGATGGGCGAGAACTTTTCGATTATCTACAGCTCGGTGGGTATTCTGGTGCTGTTTGGCATCGTGAAGAAGAATTCGATTTTGCAGGTGGATCACATCAAGTCGCTGCGTCGGGAGGGTTTGCCGCGGCTTGAGGCGATCCTGAAAGGCTGTGAGGATCGACTTCGGCCGATTCTGATGACGACGGCGGCGCTGGTGGCTGGCATGCTCCCGTTGGCGTTCGGCACGGGCGCCGGCGCGGGGACCCGGCGCACGGTGGCGATCGTCGTGATCGGTGGCCAGACACTATGTTTGCTGCTGACTTTACTCGTGACCCCCGTTTCCTACAGTCTGTTTGATGACTTGGCTAACATGCATATGCTGAAGCGCCTCGGCGGGCTGTTTCGCTGGCGGCGGACGGCGGGACAGACGGCCGCTATGCTGCTGCTCTGCGCCGTGCTGGCACCGCTTGCGCAGGCGGAAGAGAGTTTGAACAAGCAACGCGTGGGCGTCGGCACGACCACGCGTAAACTGACGCTGAAGGAAGGCGTCGAAGCGGCGCTGAAGAACAACCTGGAAATCGAGATTGAGCGTACCAACGTCGCCAACGCACAGCAGTTGTTGAACGCGGCGAAGGGGGTGTTCGACCCCGTGCTGTCCTACAGCCCCAGCTACGAGCGGCGCGATACCCCGGCGGCATCCGTGTTGCAGGCGGCCACCGGGAAACTCGCGGAGCGATTGATCAACAACAATGTCGGCCTGCGCAGCAAGACGCCGTGGCAGGGAATGAGCCTGGGAGTCAGCTTTGACAACTCGCGCACCGAAACCAATAACCCGTTCGTGAGCTTGAATCCGTACCTCAACTCGCGCCTGCTGCTCACGTATACCCAACCTCTTTTCCGCAATCGGGTGATCGACCGCGAGCGCGCCCAGATTAAGATTCGAAGCCGACAGGTGGGGATCTCCGAGACGGATTTCGAGCTTCGAGTGATCGATGTGGTCGCTCGCGTCGAACAGGGGTACTGGGATTTGGTGGCGGCCAGACAGGCCGTACAGGTGTCCGAGGACGGCGTCAAACTGGGCGAAGAGCAGGTGGCCCGAGCGCGGCGGCAGATCGCCGCCGGCTCCTTGGCACCGGTGGAACTTTCGCTGGCGCAGTCCGAGTATGAGCGCCGTCGCGACACTTACTACACAACCCTGGACATTCTGACGGCGGCGGAGAACAACCTGAAGACGCTGATTGCCAACGGCCGCGCGAGCGAGGTTTGGAACGACGAGATCCTGCCGACCGACAGCGAGTCGGTGGGGAAACTGGAGGCCAAAGAGCTCGGTGCCGCGGTGCAATCTGCCATCGCCAAACGGCCGGAGATCCGCATGATCGGCCAGCGGAAAACGGTGAACGACATCGAGAAGGAGTTCAATCGTGACCAATTGAAGCCTCAAGTTAACTTTGTCGCCGGCTACGCTAATAGCGGATTGGGAGGTGCTTTGAGCACCGCCCCGAATCCGTTCGCTGGACAGAACGTGCCGATCTACGATCGGCTCAATCGGCTGAGCACGCTAGCCGGATTGCCGGCGGTGATTCCGCCGGAGCAGGGCGCGCTGCCGGGGATTCTGGTCGGCGGCTATGGCACGGCGCTTTCGAATGTTTTCGCCGGGCGCTTTCCTACCCTGCAAGTGGGCATGCAGTTTGAATTGAACCTGCGGAACCGAACGGCAGAATCCGCGCTCGTCCAAACCGCGATCGCCGAGAAGCGGTTGGGCCTGGAACGAACCCGCGTGGAACAGGCGATTGATGCCCAGGTGCGGAACGCTCTTCAGGGGTTGGTTGCTTCGCGGCAACGGATCACCGCTGCCGAGGCTTCGGCCAAAGCGGCCGAAGAGAAGCTGAATAGTGAGGTCCGGCTGTTCCAGACGGGGGAGTCGACCAACTTCTTCGTGCTGCAACGGCAGAACGAGTTGCTCGAATCCCGTCGTCGAGCGGTGGTGGCCCATTTGGAATACAACAAGTCGGCCGCGCGGTTGGAACAGGCCCGGGGCGAGACCCTGGAAACCCTAGATATTAAGTTGAAATAGGGAATCTGTGGAAAACCTGAGGACGGCGGACTTTTGCGCTGGGCGGCTAAGTCCGCTACTTTCTGTAGATGGCTGCTAACGATCTCATTCTCCAGAAAGGCCTACCCGCTAATCTGGACATTGAACGCTATCTGCTGGGCGCAATCCTGGTGGACCCGTCGGCGTTTCTGAATATCGCCAGCCTGATTCAATCCACCGATTTCTCGGTGCAGTCGCACCAGTTGCTATTTACGCGGATGGTGGAGTTGTCGGAAGGCAACCATCACATCGACCGGGTGACCCTGGCCAATGAGCTGATGCGCCACGGCGAACTCGATTCGGTGGGCGGACTGAGCTACCTCATCTCGCTCGACGACGGGATGCCGAAGCTGTATGACCTGGAGCGCTATGCCGGGATCGTGCGGGAGCATTCGTTGCGTCGCCGCCTGGTGCTGAGTAGCCAAGCGCTGATTGACCGGGCGATCAGCGGCCAGGAGAGCGCCGATGATATTTTGGCGAGCGCCGAAAGCGATTTGCTGGCGCTGGGCGAATCGCACGTCGCCAACAAGCTGCTGCATACCCGCGATATTCTAGGCCGAGCGGAAGGCGGGATCAACGCTTTTCTGGACCCGACCAAACGGATTCGCGGTACTTCCACCGGGTTTTTGAAACTCGACGAAATGACGGGCGGTTTCCGCCCTGGGGAACTCATCATTCTGGCCGCTCGACCGGCGATGCGGAAGACGGCGCTGGCGCTTAACATCGCCCAATA
>CANNLB010000588.1 GCA_947505565.1 Acidobacteriota bacterium
GACTTGAATCGTCTGGCGGCCTTTATGGGTGACGCCGGAACGGAGGTCAGTCCAGTTGCCGCGCGGAAGATAGACCGATCGCTGGTTGCCGTTACAGAGCGGCGCGACGAGGAGTTCATCGCCGAGCAGGTACTCGTCGGCACGCTGGCGGCCTTCGATTTCGGTGGGGTATTGGAAGGGCAGCGGATGGAGCATGGGGTAGCCGCGGTCCTTCACCTCCTGGAGATACGTAATGAGGAAGGGGCGGAGACGCTCGCGCCAGGCGGGGTTGGCTAGGGGTTGGTCGCGGTAGACTAGCGGGATGCCGGCGGCGAAGGCTTCGGAGTCGGGGTAGTGATCGAGGTTCACGGCGGGGGCTACGGTGCCGGAGAGAGAGGCGTGGACGAGGGAATGGACGAGGGCGCAGGCGTTGGGCTGCTTGTCCATTTTCCGGGCGTAGCGGGGGACGTTGCGGGTCGGGAGGAGTTCGACGTCGGAGGGCGCGTATTCAATGGCGCCGAGGACTTTGAAGCGTTCTTCGAAGATCTCTTTGGGCGAGGGGCCGTAGTGGAAAAGATACTCGAGGCGGTCGGCGCCGGCGATCACGACGCGGGCGTGGTCCTTCGTCGATTGGGCGAGGTCGAAACGATAGCGGCCGTAGTTTTTATGGTCGATCGCGTAGCCGGCGGTCGAGAGGAGGAAGGGTGATTGCGTGGCAATTTCGAGGCCGCGGGAGGCGAGGCGGGCCTCGGTCCGGGGACCGAGGCCGAAGAACTCTTCGTCGGCCGGGGAGAGGCGGTCGAGGATGATTTCGTCGTTCACGCGGCGGGCGGGGGCGGCTTCGGCGAGCAGGACTTTACCGGTCGATGCGGCGAGGACCGTGACCTGGCCGGTGGTGGAGATGCGGACAACGAGGTGCTCGGATTTGAGCTCCTCGGGTTTAGCGGGACCTGGGGAGGGGCCCCAGGTCCGGGAGAGCTTAAAGGTCGACGGGGTCAGGAACTCGAAGCCGATTTGGCCGTCGGCGAGAGGGAGCGAGAGGAAGAGCGCGAGCCACATCAGATCAGAAATATCTTTTCTTGTTTTTCGCCGGTGACGCGGGCGTCGGTTTCGCCGATGAACATGTTAATTTCCGAGCGGATGCCGAATTCCGGCAGATAAACGCCGGGTTCAATTGAGAAACAGGTCCAGGGGATGACGCGGCGCTCATCGTGGGTTTCGAGATTGTCCATGTTGGCTCCGGAGCCGTGGACCTCTTCGCCGATGGAGTGGCCGGTGCGATGGACGAAGTATTCGGCGAAGCCGTGGGCGGTGATGTGGCCACGGCAGGCGTCGTCGACCTCCCAGCCTTGGAGGGGTAGGCCGTTCGCGATGGACGACTGGACTTTGGCGATGGCGGCATCGCGGGCACCGGTGACGACGTTGAAGACGTTCTGGACGTCGGGGGGGATTTCGTGGCCGGTGTAGCCGGTCCAGGTGATGTCGTAGTAAACGGAATGAGGCTTGGTTAGCTTGGCCCACATGTCGATGAGGACGACGTCGTTTTGCTGGATGAGGGCGCTATCTTCGGGCAGGGGTTCGTAGTGGGGGTTGGAGCAGTTGGCGTTGACGGCGACGATGGGGCCGTGGTCGGTGAATAGGCCGACGCGTTCGAAGGATTGGCGAACGAAGGCGGCGATGATCCATTCGTTGACGAGTTCTCGGCCGCGGAGGCGGTCGCCGATCTCTTCAAAGGCCGCGCGACGGATTTCGTCGACGAGTTTGCCGGCGGCGAGGTGGGATTCGAGTTGGGACTGATTCCATCGGGCTTCGAAGTATTGGACGAGATTGGCGGAGGAGGCGACTTCGACGCCGCGGGCGCGGACGAGTTCTACGGTGCCGGCGTCGACCATGGCGACATAGGGGATGGCGCAATCGGGTGAATACTGCATGGCAACGCGCTTGCAGCCGTGGAGGATGGTGGCTAGGCCGTCGACCTGGGTGGCCCAGCTCGAGTAAAGGTGCTTCGTGCCGAGGAGGGAATCGACCATCGTATATTCGACGCGATGGGCCAGCTTGCGGGGTTCGCCTTCGGCAGGGATGAGGTAGTACCAGCGACGGGAGGGGGTCCGGGGCGCCTTGAAGTCGAGGATGCTGTAGGCCAGGGGGTCGCGGAAGTGGTGGTCGAAAAAGAGCCAGCCGTCGAGGTTTTCCTCGCGGAGAGCGGCTTGAATGGCGGCGAGGTTTTTCATTTTATTTGATTCCACCCATCATGATGCGAAGGGGTTTAGTGAAGAGCGCGAGGACTAGCCCGGCGCCGATGGCGAAGACGCCGACGGCACCGAAGAGCGTATCGAGGGGCATGGTTTCGTAGAAGCCCGCGAGGCGGCCGCCGATGTAATTTCCGACGCTGGTAGCGAGGAACCAGACGCCCATGATGAGACCGACGACTTGGGCCGGGGCCAGTTTGGTCATGGCGGAGAGGCCGACGGGGCTGAGGCAGAGTTCGCCGATGGTATGGAGGAAATAAGTGAGGACGAGCCAGAGCGGGCTGACCTTGACGCCGTTTTTGGCGAGTATCGCTCCGCCGACGAGGGTAAGGAAGCCGGCACCAACGAAGACGAGACCGAGGACGAACTTCGCGGGGACGGAGGGTTCCTTCGGGCCGAGCTTGAGCCAGAGCCAGCCGAACATGGGTGCCATCGCGATGAGGAAGATGGAGTTCAGCGACTGGAACCACGACGATGGGAAGTCGAAGCCGAAGAGGGTGTTTTGCGTTTTTTCGTCGGCGAAGAGGTTGAGAGTGGAGCCGGCTTGTTCGAACGAAGACCAGAATAGGGCGGCGACGAGGAAGAGGGCGAAGATGACGAGGATGCGTTTGCGTTCGACCGAGGACCAGGGCCCGAAGTAGACGGCGGCGAAGACGGCGCCGGTGATGACAATGAGAAGGACGCCGAGGGCGTCGGCAAGTTGGGTGATGGAGAGGACGCCGGAGTAGAGGAGGACGGGGAGGAGCATCAGAACGGCGAGGCCGATCCAGAGGTAGCGCTTGTGGGCGGTGGCTTCGGCGGGGGAGGTCCAGGGGGCGGGATGGAGGCCGGCGTCGCCGAGGTGCTTGGAGTCGGCCAGATACTGGATGACGCCGATGGACATGCCGATGCCGACGGCGACGAAGGCGAGGCGCCAGTCGACGAACTGGCCAATGTAGCCGACGATGAGCGGGGAGATCCCGGCGCCGATGTTGATGCCCATGTAGTAGATGGAGAAGCCGGCGTCGCGGCGGGGGTCGCCGGTGGCATAGAGGC
>CANNLB010000589.1 GCA_947505565.1 Acidobacteriota bacterium
CCGAGGAAGGTGGCGCCTTGGAGGCTGGGTTGGTTGAAAGCGAGGAAGGGGGGGATGAGGCCGTTGGCCCCTTTCTCACGAGCGATGACGGCGCCGATATGGGGCATTTCGGCAGCGAGGGCGGGATTCTGGGAATGAGCCGTCTGCATGTAGAACTGGCCGCGTTCGTGAGCGGCTTCCCAACTGGCGCAGGAGCGGAGAACGAGTAAGTCGTTGGTTTGGGTGGACAGCTTCGGGAAGTAGCGCCGGGAGAGGCGGAGGCCGCCGGAGTAGTCGCGGATATCGGCGTCGCGAGGGTTCCAGACGCCATCCTTCGGGTCGAAGGTATCCATTTGGCTGGCGGCACCGTTGAGGTTAATGAAGATACAGGCGCGAGCGGAGCCGCGGGGGGTGGCTCCGCGGAGGGAGGTGACTTCGGCGTCGGCGTGGGCGGTGAGGAGCGAGGCGCTGGCGGCTCCGAATAAGAAGTGGCGGCGAGTAACCGGGGCGTGCCCGGCGCAGAGTTTGGGTTGATTTTTCATGGCAGGCCTCCGTTAGTAGTTGAAGATAAAATCGAGTTTGTTGAGCAACGCCCATTGGAGGTCACTGAGCCATTGGGCTCGGAGGCCGCTGCGGTAGGCGAGGACCTTGGCGGTTTCGGCTTCGCTGGGGGGACGGGAGAGGGTGCCGAGGAACATGCGGCGGATGGCCTCTTCGTCGTTGATGGGAGAGCCATCGATTTGGAGGACTCGATTGCGGGAACTGACGGCGGCGGTGGCGTTACCGAGGGAACGATTAACGTTTTGGGAATCGTTCATGGAGTAGAGGAGTCCGAGGATGGTGGGTTCGGAGGAGCGATCGATGGTGAGCCAGTTGCCACGGCCGGCTTGGTTCAAGAAGTCTGTTACGCGGAAGTCGGTGGAGGGTTCGGTGGGGTCGGGGAGTTGGTTGGCGTAGGTGAGCGTTCGGTTGATGCCGAGGGCGATCATGGGTTGTTCGGTGCGGGTGGCCGTCGTAAGCGAGTCGTACATCTCTTCGGCGGAGAGGCGGCGGGGCTCGTGTTTGGCAAAATACTTTACAAACGCGGGTTCCCACTTGCCTTCGTATCGGCTGGAGAGTTGGTAGGCGTCGCTATTGGCTAACAGGCGGAAGAGGGGTTTGAACTGGTAGTTATTCTGGATGAAGAAATCAGCTAGGGCTTCTAGTAACTCGGGATGGGTATTTTGGATGGGCCAATCGCCGGGCGGCGGGCGTTTGGGATCAGTGCGTTCGAAGTCCCAGGCTTCGGGGGGATCGACGATGCCGTGGGAGAAGAGATAGGCCCAGATGTGGTTGACGGTGGCACGGGCAAATTGCTTGTCGGCGGTGAGGATGCTCGCGTAATCGCGGCGCCATTCGGAGGATTTAGGTTGGGCACCGGTGAGGATGAACTCGGGTTCTACGACGGCGCCGAGGCGAGGAGGACGGTTGCCGGGGTTGCCGGTGCCGACGGAGCCGGAGTAGGATCCGTACGTGCGGTCGTTAATGATGACGCGGGGGCGAAAGCCGATGTTATCGTCGCTCCAGCGGACGAAATACATGCGGGAGAGCCAAGCGGACATTTTCCAGAACTGGGTGCGGGAGCGCTTGGTGAGATAGAGATTGATTTTTTCGAGATGAGCGCGGCCGTTGTGGCAGGAGATGCATTCGGTTTTGAAGCCGAGGAAGGTGGTGGTGATTTTGTCGGTGGTGTCGTCCCAGGAGTCCTGGACGGGTCCGTTGACGTCCATCCACCGGGCGAAGAACTGGGTGCCGGGGACGGAATCGACTTCGCCGGCGGCGGAGAGGAGTTCGCGGACGAGGGAGTCGTAAGGGCGGTCGGCGGCCATGGACTGGCGGAGCCATTCGTGAAAGGTATTGCGGCCGAGGGTGCCGATGGATTCGTGGGAGCGGGTGACCTTGAACTTGTTTGCCCAGAAGGTGGTGAGTTGGTCGACGTAGGCGGACCCGTTGAGAAGTTGTTCGATGAGATTGGCGCGTTTGTCGGGGGCGGGGTCGGCGAGGAATGCTTCGACGACTTCGGCGGCTGGAATGCGGCCGTTGAGGTCGACGTGGAGGCGCCGCACGAATTCGGCGTCGGTGGAGGCGGGGGCCGAAGGCACGTTATCATTGGCCATTTTGGCGAAAAGGTGCTGGTCGACGAGGTTGGCGCGATTGACGGCGGGGCGCTGGGCAGTAGAGTTGAGCCGGGCTCGTTGGCCGTGGGCTTGGAAGGAGCGGTCGAGGTCGAGGAGCTCCATTTGTTCGGCGCGGACGGCGTCGGGATAGCGGGGGCAGTGGGGGTCGCCGGCGAGCAGGGCTGAGGCAGCGAGGAGAGCACTAGTTACGAGTAGTTTGCCCATAGACAATTACTCGAAGTTTACCCGATTTTGAGGCCGTTTAAAAGAGTGCGGAGTTTTTCGGCCAGTTGATCGGGATGGTCGATGCGGAGGACGTCGAAACCGGCAGCTTGGCCGGAGGCGACGCCGGCGTCGGAGTCTTCAATGACGAGAGGATTGCGGGCTCCGAGGCGGCGGGCGCCTTCGAGATAGGGTTCGGGGTGGGGCTTCAAAAGAGTGACGTCTTCGAAGCAGACGAGGGTTTTGAAGCAGGCGAGGAGGCCGGCGGCTTCGAGGACGGGCGAGAGTTCGGAGCGGCCGGAGGAGCTGACGACGGCGATGGGTAAGCCGGCGAGAGAGAGGATGAGCTCTTTGGTGGATTCCGCGATGGGCGGGTTTTCGGCGGCCTTTTGGCGGAAGATGGCTTTTTTACGGGGATATTCTGGCCAGAGGAGGTCGATGTCGTAGGGGGGATCGACTTGGTGGCGGAGGACTTCGAGCATGGCGCGGTCGGTGATGCCGATGCAGTTGGCGCGGTAGTTGTCCCAAGTGAGATCGATGCCATGGGGGGTGAGAATTTCGACCCAGCAGGCGTAGTGGAGAGCTTCGGAATCGGCGAGGACACCGTCGAAGTCGAAGAGAATTGCGTCGTATTGAACCATCACAGAGTAGAATAGCGCTGATGCTGACTTCTCGATCACGATGGGTGCTGTGTGGGCTGCTGCTTGCGGGCACGACGATTAACTATTTGGATCGGCAGACGCTGAGCTTGATGGCTCCTCTGATGCGGGAAGAGTTGGGATTGAACAACGAGAAGCTGGGACTGTTGTTTTCATTTTTCTACTACGCTTATATGCTTTCGCAGTTTGTGGTGGGCGGTTTGATTGATCGGCGGAATTTGCGAACGTCGTATGGCGGGGCG
>CANNLB010000590.1 GCA_947505565.1 Acidobacteriota bacterium
GATCGGGCCGTCCTCAAAGCCTGGATCACCGCCGGAGCCCCCTGGCCCGACGCCATCACTCTCAAACTCCCCCAACTCAAAATCAAGGATGACCAAGCCCTGGTCGCTCGGCTCCACCCGAAAATTGAGCAAGCCACCGAGCTCAAGCCTTATAAGCGCATCATCCTGAACTCCACCGTCGAATTCGAAATGCTCCCCGTCCCCGGCGACGCGAAGGTCGCTCCCTTCTGGATGGGTAAATACGAAGTCACCTGGGATGAATACCGCCTCTTCATGTTCCAGAATCTGGCCAACGAAGCCCGCGGTGCCGAGCCCGCTCTCGACGCCATCTCCCGCCCCACCAAGCCCTACGTCGAAATGTCGTTCGGCATGGGCATCAACGGCTTCCCTGCCATCTCCATGACCCAGCACGCCGCGAACAAGTTCGCTCAATGGCTATCGGCCAAAACCGGGCAGTTCTATCGCCTTCCCACGGAAGCCGAATGGGAACATGCCTGCCGCCTCGGCGACACCGAAGCCACCCCCATCAACGACCGCTCCTGGTTCGTCGACAACTCTCCCGAAAGCTACCAGCAGGTCGGTAAAAAGAAACCCAACAAACTCGGTCTCTACGACCTGCTCGGCAATGTCGCCGAATGGACCCTCGACCAGTACGATGAAAAGTCCTACGGCAAGCCGCTTCCTCCCGAAGGCTACATCCTCTCCACTAAACCCTATCCCCACGTTGCCAAAGGTGGAGCCTGGTCCGACCCCGCCCAAAAACTTGGCTGCGGCCAACGCATCTGGTCCGACCCGCAATGGAAAATGCAGGATCCCCAACTTCCCAAGTCCATCTGGTATCTCACCGATGCCCAATTCCTCGGCTTCCGCCTCGTCCGTCCGCTGAAGGTCCCCAGTGCTGCGCAGATCTTTCGTTATTGGAATAACGGCGTCGAACGCGAATAGCGCCACGCTTCCGCTCGAACCGTTTGAAGCCGTCGAGCCCCACCTCGGCACCCTGATCGCCATCACCGCCTACGCTCCGAACGTGGTCATCGCCCGTGCTGCGTTCGCCCGCGCCTACGCCCGCATCGCCGCTCTCAATCAAATCCTGTCCGACTACCTGCCCACCTCGGAGCTGAACCAAATCAGCACCAAGCCGCGCGTCATATCCGTCGAACTCGCGACCGTCCTGAGCACCGCCCAGCAAATTGCGAAACGAAGCCAAGGAGCATTCGACGTTACTGCCGGAGCTCTCATCCGCCATTGGCGCCAAACCAAGACGCTCCCTCCCGCCCACCTCCCCGTCGGCTATCAGCATCTTCACATCAAAGGTCGCCTAGTCTGGATCGACGACGCCGCCATTCGCCTCGACGTCGGCGGACTCGGCAAGGGCTACATCGCGGACGAAGCGCTCAAGGCCCTCGGTCTCCCCCGCGCCCTCATCGCTATAAGCGGCGACATCGTCTGCGGCGCGCCTCCCCCGGGCCAAACCGGCTGGCGTGTCCAGGCCGCCGGCCAAGTCTTCACCGTACAGCACGCCGCCGTCTCCACCGCTGGCGACGCCGAACAGTTCACGGTCATCGACGGCCAGCGCTACTCGCACATCCTTGACCCCCGCACCCGCCGCCCTCTCACCACCTCGCGCCAAGTCACCGTCATCGCCCCCTCCGGCCTCATCGCCGACGCCCTCGACACCGCCATCTGCGTAACCGGCGACCAAACCATCACTCGACATTTCCGCCTCACCCGCGCCTATATCGTCTAAGCAATCACCCTTCCGTCGTTCCGAATGCTGAGAACGAGTCCAACTCCCACCTACTAGCGACCTTCGAAGCCTGGCGCCAGCAACACGGCGCCATCCGTCACGAGATCGCCCCCCACACGCCGAACTCCCCGTCCCCCCGCGCCAGTCCCTAACCACGACCACCTCGACCAGCTCTCGCCTCACTCGACTGCACCAACGTCTGAATGAAAAGAAACCCTATTCCAAATCCGTTTGGTGCGACCATCCCATCGCACCACCACTCACCCTAATCAACCGTACTCTTCGCTCCCAACGCCCCGCATGGCTGTTCTGATTCTCGCCACTCCTCCAGCCGC
The DNA here is from genome assembly GCA_947505565.1 of Acidobacteriota bacterium. GTDB lineage: Bacteria > Acidobacteriota > Terriglobia > Bryobacterales > Bryobacteraceae. Next base: position 2,083 of record CANNLB010000590.1, read on the forward strand.
TATCCCCTGGCAGGGGATGGCAGCCCACACCCTCGTCGGCCTTATCGCCCTCCGACTATGCTTCGCCAGACCTGTGATACGGTGACCTTAGTATGAACGCACAACGAAAAATCGCCCTCGTCACCGGTGCCGGCAGCGGTATCGGCCGGGCCGTGAGCCTGGCTCTCCAAGCCGCCAACTATTCGGTCGTGCTCGCCGGACGTCGTCAATCAGAGCTCGCTGCCACCGCGGCCCTAGCCTCCAATATCGGTGGAGCCATGTTGCCCGTGCCCACCGACATCAGCCAGCCAGATCAGGTCGCCGCCCTCTTTGCCGCCCTCCAGGAATCCTTCGGCCGCCTCGACCTGCTTTTCAATAACGCCGGCATGGGCACCCCAGCCATGCCGATGGAAGACCTGACCTTCGAGCAATGGAGCACCGTCGTCGGCGTTAACCTTACCGGATCGTTCTTGTGCGCGCAACACGCCATGCGCCTCATGAAAGCGCAAGACCCACAGGGAGGCCGCATCATCAACAATGGCTCTATCTCCGCCCACGTCCCCCGGCCCCACTCGGCACCCTACACGGCCACCAAACACGCCATCACGGGCCTGACGCGGAGCATCTCCCTCGACGGTCGCCCCTTTCGCATCGCCTGCGGCCAAATCGATATCGGCAACGCCGCCACCAACATGACCCAGCGGATGACCACCGGAGCCCTTCAGCCGGATGGAAATATGCGCCCGGAACCCCGTATGGACGTCCGCTGCGTCAGCGATGCCGTGCTCTACATGGCCGGACTTCCGCTCGAAGCCAATGTCCAATTCATGACCGTCATGGCCACTGACATGCCCTTCATCGGTCGGGGTTAAACACGCAGGAATAGCTGCCGACGGTACATCCAATACAAAATCAGCCAGAATACACCCAGCACAGCGACACCACTCCAGAGCGGAGCCAACTCGGGTCCGGCGAACGCAAAGAAGCCGGCCCCGAGGTGAATCCGCAAAGAGCTCAGGACAAAATCCTCCCAAAGGTGAGCAATCAAGTACGCCGCAATGGAATTCATACCGATCACAACCAGCGGAAACGCCCACCGTCGGCAGCGCTTGACGTCGACCACCCAACTAAACCCCGCCAAAAGCAGGAAGCAAGCCCCTCCGCTAAACAGCGTCCAGGCCGGAGTCCAGATG
>CANNLB010000591.1 GCA_947505565.1 Acidobacteriota bacterium
TTCGCGTCCAGCGCCTCCAAACAACCTGCTTTATTCCCATCCCCGCAAGGCTGATCCGTCCGATACTGCCGGGTATCGAGCACCGTGAACCGTGCCAACGCGCCAAAATCCAAAGCCCGATACAACTGCATCGCCGAACCCTGGGGCAGGGAACTCACGCGCAGCGGCATGTTTTCGTAGTAAGCCTGATAGGCGTTCGACCGTCTCTCCAGCAACTCTGCCCGCGTCTGCTGATCCTCGGCCACATCGCCCGCGTAGTTGTTATCCAACTCGTGGTCGTCCCAAGTAACAATCCACGGAAACCGCCGGTGTACTTTCTGTAACATCGGGTCGGTCTTATACAGCGCGTGCCGATTCCGGTAATGCGTCAACGTCGTAATCTCCGGCCCCGTATGCTTCCGCACCCCGTTCGTCCGCTCTGGGCCTTCATAAATGTAATCGCCCAGATGCACCACTAAGTCCAACTCTTCCTCGGCCATATGCTGGTACGCCGTCCACCATCCCGCCTCCCAGTGCTGGCACGAAGCGAACGCGTAGTGCAACTTCGCGACCATCGCCCCCGCCGCCGGCATCGTCCGCGTCCGTCCCACCGGGCTCGTATAGTTCCCCGCCTTGAACTGGTACCAATACCACCGGTCCGCCCGCAGCCCTTCCACTTCCACGTGCACCGAATGACCCAGATTCGGCGTCGCCACGGCCTTGCCCTTCTTCACGCCTTTCGATAACTTCTCATCCTCGGCGATCCGCCACTCCACCTCGACCGCCGCATTCTCCATCCCGCCTCCATTGAGCGGATCCGGAGCCAACCGCGTCCACAGCACGATCCCTGAGGCCGTCGGATCCCCTGAAGCCACCCCCAGCGTAAACGGATCTTTCAAAAACTTCGGCGCCGCAAACAAAGGCACCCGTATCGAGTAAAGAGACGAAAACAACGTCCCCGATTCAATCAGAAAAGTGCGACGGTTCATATACCCCCAGTTTACAAAGGATCCCGTCACCTAAAACGATGCGACTGCGCTCTCACCTGAATCTAGACCTCCGAGTCATCGACGATGTCCCGCGCACCGTGGCCGATGTCGAGAATCTCGACCGTTTTCGCTTTCGCCAACACTCGGTGGATCGTCCGATAAACAGGGGGCTTCTTACCGTAGAGCCAGTGCCGGAAGGCTGCGTCTTCATGGACGGTCGGACAACGAAAGGGATCGCTTCGCAAGCTCCTTCGGTCGTCCTTCAGGCCCGATACCGCGCTCGCCCGGCAGATGTACCGCCAACCTTCCGGCCAAGCGCGGCATGGTCCCGTTCAGCCTGGTGAATGATCCTAACCCGAAATTTCCTGTGTGTCTTCAAACTCAACGAGGAACTCTTCCAGCTCGCGACCCTCGCCGCGCTTGGCCTCTTCGAGACCCTGCCGGATGCCTTCGCCAACATCGGCCTTGGCGGCGAGATCGAGTAGCCACTGATAGCCTTCAGTGATTGCCTTCCACGTCCTGAACAACCCCTACTGCCTTGCCTTTGACGGTGAGAATCATCGGGCGATGGCTTTTCTTAAGCTGCTTTAGGAACGCTGCGGATTCGCGCCGGAAGGTCGTTAGCGAGTGAATGTCTTTAGTAATGTCGAGAACACCTCTTCTCTCGACAGCACTCAAAAGAGCGCCCAGGATTTCCCCTGCTAGCCCACACCCATGCGCCGCCGCCCCTTCCTCCAAATCGCCCTCGCCCCACCCCGCAACAACTTCGTCTTCGTCCACGTCGACGATCTTCGCTTCGACGAACTCGTCAGTCGGCGGCTGGGAAGTCTCCGGCTTGGCCACGATCTCGTCCGGTTTCCCCATCGCCCCCACCTCGTCGGCGATCCCTGCACCACCGGCCGCATTCAGCTCCGCCTCGACGGCTTCCTTAACCTCGCCGCCTTCACCCGCCCCGCGCCCGACACCTGCGGCTCCTCCGCCCGGACTCTCAATACTCGCACCCCGGGTATCCGTTCCATGGACATCGCCGCTCTCAAAAACCCAACCTCTCCGAGAAACCGTACTTCCCGTTCCGCGCCAAAGCGTTTCACCGGCTGAACCATCCTGTGTTTAGCGCTCCCAATTCCAACGTCGGCGACTCCAACTTTGGCGTCATCACCGGCGTCGACTTCGGCGCCCGCCAAATGCCGCTCCCGCTGAAGTTCTACTCCTAAACTCGCTACGCTACCCTTGATTAGAGCCGCGAACGTCAGCGGCTCTAATCACGGCGCTCCCGCCTCCCCGCATACAATCAAACCAGTGGACATCATCCGCCGCACCATGCGCCTCGACCCCGCCGAGGTCCTCTCCGGTTATCGCCAAGGCATATTCCCCATGGCCTATTGCAACTGGCCCTTCTTCACCTGGCACGACCCGCCCCGCCGCGCCGTCCTCCCCCTCGACAGGTTCCACCTCTCCCGCAGCCTTGCCCGCACCCTCGCCCAGCGCCGCTTCCAAGTCACCTTCGACCAAGCCTTCGTCCCCGTCATGCGAGCCTGCGCCACCCGCGGCACCGACGGCCCTGCCAGCACCTGGATCACCGAACCCCTCATTGACGCCTACAACACTCTTCATCAAGCCGGTCACGCCCACTCCGTCGAAGTCTGGGTCGACGGCCAACTCGTCGGCGGAACCTACGGCATCCACCTCGGCGCCGCCTTCTTCGCCGAATCAAAATTCCACTCCCAACGCGACATGTCCAAGGTGGCTCTAGCGTCCCTCGTCCACCATCTCCAACGCCAAAACTTCACCCTCCTCGACGTCCAATACCTCACCCCCCACCTCGCCAAATTCGGAGTCACTGAAATCTCCCGCGCCGACTACCAAAGCCAACTATCCGCCGCCCTTGCCCACCCCCGCTCTTTCTCTGCCTAAGCGCTCAATCGCTTGTACCGGCGTCCCCAGCGGAGTAAACTACAATCAGACCATGCAAGTCGTCCTCGCCCTCCTCATCCTCGCCGCCCTCCTCCCCGCCCAATCCACCTCTCGTGAATCCTTCCTCAACCGCCACTGCCTCGCCTGCCACAGTCAATCCGCCAAAGCCGGCGGCTTCATCCTCCAAGGCATCTCCCCCGCCAACCCCGCCGCCCACCCAGAAATCTGGGAAAAAGTAGCCAAAAAACTCCGTTCCCAGGAAATGCCCCCCGCCGGCCTACCCCGTCCCGACCCCACCGCCGCCGCCGCCTTCGTCCGCAGCCTCACCGCCGACCTCGACCGCCAACCCCCTTACCCCGGCCGCCCCCTC
>CANNLB010000592.1 GCA_947505565.1 Acidobacteriota bacterium
AAGCGAACCCAGGCGATGGCTGTCGTGAATCCGGGAAGAGATGCCCGGCCAGAATGTCAGGGATATGCTGGCGAACGGCCCGGTCCTGAAGCGGCAGTCGCCCTCCGACCCGCTCACCCCATTTTATCGGTCCTCCGCGCTCGGGGGAGATGTCGCTCGCCGAGATCGCAACCGCCCACTCGACGAACCACTCAGATTTCACTTCACGGTAATCGCTCGCAACGGCCCATTCGGCGTCGAGTCCCCCGGTAAACTCCGCCGTTCCGAATCTGGCGATGGTCGTATCCTTATTTCTAAATTAATGGTGCGACCTGCTAACGGCTAATAAATTTCGTTTTCCTGTCGATTCGGCCACCCCTCGTTCGACGGATCAGCATGATAAATGTGCCCTTCTGGATTCCCAAGTTATGCTGGAGATGGGCAAGTACAGCGAAAAGTTCCTGAAGGTCGGGGTTCTGCTCTCCCTCGATGGCATCCATCGTCGGTCTGTAACGGACCGCATCTTTTCCCTCTATCAGGCCTCTCTATCAGTCCGCATTCAGCCCGATGAATTCGCCCGGTCTTTCCGCCCACCTCATTCTACGGACCCTCGGGGGACACCTCAAAACCAGCCCGGCGATCATCAGTGGGCTGAGTAGGGCTTCAACACGCGAGTACCAAAGGTGGTCGGTGCCGAGATATTCCGACCTCTTCTCGTTGCCCGAGTGTCTTTTGCCCATGCTTTGTCGTTAGAAATGCGGGGCTTTCAACTACCTGTGCTTCACGATGCAACTGGTCGCATTCGCCTTTCCTTGGAGTTTGAGGGTACAAAGAGGAGTTTGAGTTCAGGAGAGTCCATCGTTGTTTCAGCGAAAAAATGGAACGCTGCCGGATTTCCATTGGACGGCTCCATCATCACGGATTCCATGGGGCTTTATCGTGTAGATCTATTTGCGGCCTTGTCTGACGGGGTCACAGAGCCGCAATTCATACGCGTACCCATAGATGTTCGCCATTGGAGAGGTCCGGGCCGATGTGTCTAGTCCGAATTCCCCCTGCTCTATCTTGCCCGGCGAATTCTACCGAGCGGGTTCAATCCGAGTGACCGATGTCTTCAAAGTGACTCAGAAGAATCGGTGTCGGGTGAGCTACTTCCGAGTGTTTCTCAGTCCGATGAACCGATCGGAGCTGAATCGAGTGATGCCTGAAACGCTTTTGTCCACGATCGTAGGACGACGCGATTGCCGTCCTACGGACTGGACGGGGCGGATCACACTGTTCCATTTTGGCGTAGGCTGTAGCTATGATGTTCCGTTGGCTCCTTGGTCTCGTGGGATCGATTGGCTTGCTGCAGGCGGCGCCGAGCGCGGCGCTGGCTCTTGTCAACGCTAAGTGCCTCGGCTGTCATAACGCGAAAGTGAAGCAGGGCGGCCTGGACCTCTCAACCCGGGAGGCACTGCTGCTGGGCAGCGAACATGGGCCGGTCGTTACCCTGGGGAACCCGCCGGATTCGCCGCTCTATAAAGTCGTCGCCCACATCACCGAGCCGGGGATGCCGTTCAAAGGCAAAAAGCTGAGCGCGGCGGAGATCCAAATTTTCGAGGAATGGGTGAAGGCGGGGGTGCCCTACGGGACGTCGGCCGTGGACCCCGATGCCGAGTTGATCAGCGACGCGGCGAAGCATTGGGCGTTCCGTATGCCTGTGAAAGGCGCGGCAAAATCGATCGATGAGTTAGTCGAGGCAGGTCGGGTGAAGAAGGGCGTGAAGCCGGTGGCCGAGGCGGATCAGCGGACGCTGCTGCGGAGGGTCTATCTCGATTTGATCGGGCTGCCTCCGACGCCGGAGCAGATAAAGAGTTTTGAGGACGGTGGGCAGTACGAGCAGGTGGTCGACTCGCTGCTGGCGAGCCCTCGTTACGCCGAACGGTGGGGTCGGCATTGGCTCGACATTTGGCGGTATTCGGATTGGTATGGCTATCGGAAATCAGGCCAAGTGCGCTACAGCGCGCGGCATATTTGGCGGTGGCGGGACTGGACCGTCGAAGCGCTCGCCAAGAACAAGCCGTACGACCGAATGATTCAGGAGATGCTGGCCGGGGATGAGCTGGAACCGGGGAATCCGGACGTGGCGCGGGCGACGGGGTTTCTCGTGCGGAACTGGTACCTGTTCAACCGGAACGTTTGGTTGCAGGATACGGCGGAGTACACCGCCGCTTCGTTTTTGGGCGTGACGATGAAGTGCGCGCGATGCCACACCCACAAGTACGACCCGATTCCGCACACGGACTATTACAAGTTCCGCGCCTTTTTTGAGTCGCATGAGGTGCGGACGGATCGGGTGGCTGGCGAGGCGGACGTTTTGAAGGACGGCTTGCCGCGGGCCTATGACGCGAACGCGGCCGCGGTGACGTATCGGTTCATCCGGGGGAACGAGGCGACGCCGGATAGCTCGGCGGTGATGCAGCCGGGGATTCCTCGGTTTTTCGGCAAGCCGGAGTTGAAGATTGAACCGGTGACCTTGCCGCTGGCGGATACCTTTCCGGACGCGCGGGAGTTTGTGGGCCGGGACCTGATCGCGGCGGCGAAGGCGGCGATCGAGAAGGCCGAGGCAGATTGGAAAAAAGCCAAAGACAAGCCGGAGCCGGAAGCGCTGATCGTGGCTGCGGAGAAGGACATCGCGTTCCGGAAGGCGGACTTGCCCGCGCTCGAAGCCAGGCTTCGAGCGGACCTGGCGACGCTACAGACGCCGGTGCCGGCGAATGCGGAAGGGCTAGCAGAAGAGGCGCGAAAACTGGAAAAGCAAGCTAACGAGTTGAAGGCCGACGCGGAGATGATCCGGGCGCGGCATGACTTTGCGAGTAACAAACTGGTGGGCGCGGCGACGCGGTTGGAGGCGGCTGCCAAGGCGTTGAAAGAGCCAGCGGAGGGCTATACGCCGATCGGGCCGAAGTACCCTTCGACGAGTTCGGGGCGGCGGTTGGCGCTGGCGAAGTGGATCACGGCGAAGGACAATCCGTTGACGGCGCGGGTTGCGATGAACCACATGTGGGCGCGACATTTCGGCGCGCCGCTCGTCGCGACGGTTTTCAATTTCGGCAAGAGCGGGCAGGAGCCGACGAACCCGGCGCTTCTCGATTGGCTGGCCGTGCAGTTTATGGAACGGGGCTGGGATATGAAGGCGATGCACCGGTTGATGGTGACGTCGAAGACGTATCGGCTGGCTTCAACCGTCGAGCCGGAACAGATGAAGGCGGACCCGGACAACGTGTCGA
>CANNLB010000593.1 GCA_947505565.1 Acidobacteriota bacterium
CCACAAGCCGGCGGGGCGATGGACTATCCCCATCCGCCTCTCCCGTTGCTCCGGAACAACGATCTGTTGCACGAGGTGACCGACCAGGACTCCCTCACCGCCGACTACACCCAGGAGGCGATCACCTTCATCGAGAAGAACCAGGCGAAACCATTCTTCCTCTACCTGCCGCACTCGATGGTCCACGGGCCGCTCGCGGCCGGCAAGGCGTGGCGCGGCAAGACCGGGAAGTCGCTCTACGAAGATTCGGTCGCTGAGATCGACGACAGCGTCGGCCAGATTCTCGCGACGCTCCAGCGTCTGGAGCTTGACACGAACACACTCGTGATTTTCCTAAGCGACAATGGCGGCACCCCCCGCGCCAACAACCAACCGTTGCGCGGCAACAAAGGCAGCACATGGGAAGGCGGCATGCGGGTCCCGGCCTTAGCCTGGTGGCCCGGGCATGTGCCGAATGCCCGTACCTCGGCCGCCATCGTTTCGAACATGGACATCCTGCCGACCTTTGCCAAGCTCGCCGGAGCAACGCTCCCGGCCAACCGCAAAATCGACGGCCAGGAACTCAGCGCCCTCTTGACCGGGGGAACCAAAATCGGGTCCCCTTACGCCGCGTTCTACTTCTATCACGCGAATCAATTGAAAGCCGTCCGGCGCGGCCCTTGGAAGCTCCATACCTCCGGCGAACTCTACGATCTTGCCGCTGACATCGGAGAGGCAAAGGACGTCGCTGCGCAGCACCCACAAGTCGTCCGCGAACTCCAAGCCAAGCTGGCTGAAGCCCGCGCCGACATGGGCGATGGTTCCCATGAAGGGCCCAACGTCCGTCCAGCAGGCAAAGCTAAAGGGCCGCTGCGCTTCTGGATCTCGCGGCCTCCCGAGTCGGGCTTCCCGCCGCAGGCGCCTGTGAAGGCGGTTCCCGGCGCGCCGGTGCTCTAGCGAATCGGACCTTCGCGCAGCAGCCGTTTCAGCCGTTCCACGGTCGCGACATGCCGCGGGTCCTCCGCGACGTTGCGCGTCTCGTGAGGGTCGCCCTGATGGTCAAACAGGGCCGATCCTCGGCGCCCTTCGTCCCATTCGGTGTAGCGCCAGCGCTCGTCCCGAACGCTCCGGCCGATCGCCCAATGGCGCGCTGCCACTGTGTACGCCGGGCGATCCCACGCCGCTTGTGGCTGCTGCAGCAGCGGCGCCAGCGAGGTCCCCTGCAGCCACGCCGCCTTCGGCAGGCCGCACAAGTCGACCAGCGTCGGGTACAGATCGAGAAATTGCACCACCCGCGGCGAGGCCTGCCCTGCCGTCTGCAATCGAGGGTCGGCGATGATCACCGGCCCCCGCGCCGAGACCTCAAACAGAGTGCCTTTCGCCCACATCCCCTTTTCGCTCAGGTGCCAGCCGTGATCGCCCCAGAGCACGACGATCGTGTTCCGATCGGCCCCGGTCGCCTTCAACTTGTCCAGCAACCGGCCCAACTGCGCGTCCATGTAGCTGATGCACGCATAGTAACCGCGCATCGCTTCCCGCGCCTCCAGCGCCGTGAAGGACCGGCCCGCGAACAGGTCGATGTTCTGGCGAAACTCATCCGCCGGCATGCCCTTCAGTTGCCGCGGTTCGGTGTCGAAGTCCGGCGGTAGCGGCATCGCCTGAGTCTCGTAGAGATCGAAAAACTCTTTCGGCGCCAGCAGCGGGACGTGGGGCTTGTGGAACCCGACCGCCAGAAAGAACGGCTTCGCGGCGGTGGCCATCTTCCCGAGTTCGTTGATGGCGTCATCGGCTATTTTGGCGTCCAGGCCACGGTCGCCTTCGGCCAGTGGCGCGACGACATTGGCCCACGCGAAGGTCGTCGGATCCGCGACCCGCGGGTTCCGATACGGCGATTGGTTGTGGTCCCAATACGCCGGATCTTCCGCTTGTTGGCGGGCGCGTTGGACGGGCGTGAACCAGGGCTGCGGAGTCTTCGGCAGCGGCTCATCGGGAGCAAACCCCCGGTTCGGCGGATGCCAAATCTTTCCGAACGTCGCCATGGCATAACCGTTCCGGGCGAAGTATGTTGGCAGCATCGCCTGACCCGGTTCGAGTTGCAGGAAGGTGTTGTTGTCGAGCACGCGCGTACTGGTCGGATAGCGGCCCGACAGCACGGAGGAGCGCGTGGGATTGCACAGCGGATACTGGCAGTACGCCTTCTCGAAACGGACCCCCTGCCGGGCGAGGCGATCGAGATTCGGCGTCTTGGCTACCGGGTCGCCGTAGCAACCAATGCGGCAGTCCAGATCGTCAACGACGACGAACAGAACATTCGGTCGTACGGGCTGCGCTAGGGCGGCGATTTGGCTAAGGAACGATCGGCGGGAGATGGGCATGATGCAGGAACCGAGACCCTTGAGATTATCACCGCCCCGACCAGGTAGCACGCCGCCAGGAAAAAGAGGCAGCCGCTATCGCTGACGCCAGTCTGCTTCATCCAACCGAAGACATGGTTGCCGAGGTAGCCAGCGAGATTCGCGATGAGGTTGATGAAGCCAATGGCCGTGGCCGCGGCCGAGGCGGTAAGCGTGAGCGTCGGCAGCGCCCAGAACGGCGAGGGCCACGAATAGGCGACGATTCCTGTGAGGCAGAGCCAGATCATGACGAGCCAGAACGGTTGGCCCGGCACCGCGCTGGCGGCGAGGAAAACCCCAGTGGCGGCTTGGCCGGCCACGCAGTGCCACTTGCGTTCGCTGTGGCGATCCGACGAGTAACCAGCATACAAAACGCCAACCACCCCGAACAGATAGAACACGCCGCTGAAGAAGAGTGACGCCCGGTCCGAGCCGCCGGAAAGGCTCTTCACCGTGGTCGGCAGCCAGAAGCCGAGGGCGTAGCCGCCGGTGTTGGCCGCGAAAATCCCCAGCGCGAGCAGCCAGACGTTGGGCAGGCGCAGCGCCTGGCTAATCGACACTTTTTGCACCGTCTCTTTCGCGGCCGCTTCGGCGGCCAGGGTCGTTTCCAGGTAGTCCCGCTCCTCAGCCGTGAGCCATTTTGCATCGCGTGGACGGTCGGTGAAGATGAAGAGCGTAACGATGCCCAGCACCACGGCCGGCAAGCCTTCCAGGATGAAGAGCCACTGCCAGCCGAGGAGGCCAAGCCAGTTCACGTCGAGCAGAAGCGCCGACACCGGAGCCCCAAGCGCCATGCTGACCGGGATCGCGACGATGAAGCCGGACATGGCGCGGGCGCGGTCTTTTTCAGGGAACCAATGGGTGAAGTAGACGATGAT